>DASYPF010000289.1:0-6624 GCA_036006905.1 Acidobacteriota bacterium | reverse complement strand
GACACGATCACGTTCACGTCCACGTCCACGTCGACGTGCACGTGCACGTGATCGTAGACGTTGACGGCTTTATATTTCGACGGCCTGATTGGAACGGAGTTCGCCATAAATAATGCGGGGTCGGCGGAATCGTTGTTTCCGTCTTCTTCCACAGACCCGGGTGGTTTTTCCACACAGAATCCTCTGTTTGATCCACAGAAATTTTGGCCTGCGCGCAATTCCCACGCGCATTCGTTTGCAAAATTATCTAAGATAGAAGTGCACTCTACACTGGCGCCGCGTCGTGTTCGGTGCGTCGATCGTTGGCATGGCCACCAGAGATATCACCCTAGAAAAGACCTTACCTCACAATCTGGACGCGGAACGCTCCGTGCTGGGAGCAGTTCTGCTCGATGACCGGTTGTTCAACAGCGCCGGCGAAATTCTCACCAAGGACGATTTCTACACGGAGGGCCACAAAAAGATTTATGTGTGCATGGAAGGACTTTCGGCAGCCTCTCGCCCGATAGATCTGATCACTCTGAAAGATGAGTTGATTCGGGCCGATGATCTGGAAGCAGTGGGGGGCGCTGCTTACATCTCTTCGCTGATTGACGGAGTCCCCCGGATCAGCAACATCGAGCACTATGCGCGTATTGTCAAAGATAAAGCGGTTCTGCGCAGGTTAATTTACTCCGCCAATGAGATCATCCTGAGAAGCTTCAGCACCGAAGAGGATGCGCTCGATATCCTGGAGCAAGCGGAAAAATCGATATTTGAAATCAGTCAAGACAACATTCAGACCGGGTTCATCGAAATCGGCAAACTACTGGGACCCACCATCACCAGTATCGAACAGAGAGTGGGCCGGCAGGAACTGGTCACTGGCGTCGGCACCGGTTTTTATGAAATCGATTCTCTCACGTCAGGCTTCCAGAAATGCGATTTGGTGATCATCGCCGCTCGGCCAGGATTGGGCAAAACCAGTTTTTGCTTGAACGTCGCGGCGCATGCCGCTCTGCATGATGGACTGATAGTCGGCATCTTCAGCCTGGAAATGGCGGGCACTCAAATTGTCAACCGGCTGCTTTGTTCCGAAGCAAGGGTCAATGCCGTCCAGGCGCGCAACGGGACGCTCGGCCGCGAAGGGATTAAGAAAATCGTCGCAGCCGCGGAGAAGTTGGCCGAGGCGAAAATCTATATCGACGACACTGCCGGGATTTCAATTGTGGAGATGCGTTCCAAGGCACGCCGCTTGAAGGCCGAAGTAGGTTTGGACTTGCTGGTGGTGGATTATCTGCAGTTGATGTCCGGACGCGGACGCTATGAAAACCGCCAGCAGGAAATCTCTGCGATTTCGCGGGCGCTCAAGGGGCTGGCCAAAGAGATCAATATACCGGTGGTTGCCATCTCCCAGTTGAGCCGCGCTCCCGAGCAGCGCCGCGGGGCGCTAAATAAGCCCCAATTGTCAGACCTGCGCGAGAGCGGCTCGATCGAGCAGGACGCGGATCTGGTGATGTTTCTGTACAAGCCTTCCGCGCATGCTGAGGAGTCCGAAGAATTCGGTGATGACCGGATCCTCGAGATGATCATTGGTAAACAGCGAAATGGTCCCACCGGAGTTGCCCGGCTGGTGTTTTTGGGCGAATACACCAAGTTTGAAAACCTCAGAGAAACGTGAGTTCCCATCTCCCGCCCGGTATTCGCCCCTGTTGGGCTGAAGTTTCGCTGTCCCGGCTGGAACAGAACCTGCATCAAATCCGCCGGCATGTCGGAGCTCCACGCGTCGATGTCTGCTGCGTAGTCAAGGCGAACGCTTACGGTCACGGCGCCGTCCCTGTTTCACAATGCCTGCAGAATCTTGGGGTGCGCCGCTTCGCCGTAGCTACCGTAGAAGAGGGAATAGAACTGCGTGACAACGGCATTGATTCGGAAATACTGGTCTTTTGCGGGGTTCCCGCGTCGCAGGAAAGGCTCGCCGCCGACAATCAGCTTACCGTCTCCATTCATTCGCTGGAGGAGTGCAGCCGGCTGGTTGCGTCAGGCACGAAAATGCACGCCCACCTGGACTGCAACACCGGCATGAATCGCCTTGGACTTTCGGCTGAAGCGCTCGCTCAGGCAACTCCCCTGCTCAGCAACAGCAAAGTTGAAGTCGCGGGTGTTTATTCACACTTCTCCTCTGCCGACGACCCGGACGAAAGTTTCAGCCGGCAGCAGATCGAGAGATTTGTAGCTTGGACGCAAGACCAGCCTTGGGGAGGGCGCCATCTTGCGAATAGCGCCGGGCTGCGGTTTCCTGAGGCGTGGTTCAACTTCGTAAGGGTCGGTATCATTCTTTACGGTTACAATCCCGTCCCTTCCAAGCTTCCCATCGAGGTGAAACCGGTGCTTTCCTGGAAAGTCAGTGCCTTGCAAATTGAAACGGTGCCTGCGGAAACCCCGATCTCCTATTCGAGGACTTATGTCACCCGCCGGCCCGCCCGCGTTGCCACTTTGGCGGCGGGTTATGCTGACGGATTTTCGCGAAAATTGTCCAACGCCGGTTATGTAATGGCGAAGGGAAAGATTTGCCGGATTCTGGGCACTGTAACCATGGATATGACCGTAGTGGATGTGACCGAAGTTGAAGCCGACCTGGGGACGGAGTTTGCCATTATCAACGATCAGAGGAATGCGGCCGATCTTGCCGCCGATCTTGGCACCATTCCCTACGAGGTGCTTTGTTCTATAGGAGGGCGCGTGCCGCGCATTTACGTGTGAAAACAGCGAAAAATGTTTACGCCTGCCAAAGCTGTGGTTATCAATCCCCGAAATGGCTGGGACGGTGCCCGGACTGCGGAGCATGGAACAGTTTCGTTGAAGAAGTTCCCATGGAACGCACAATCGGTATCAGCGGCGAGGCAGCCAAAGCCGAGCTCTACGGCGAAATCCGCGAGCAGGATGAACCGCGTATTGTCACCGCCAATGTCGAGTTCGATCGCGTACTGGGAGGAGGACTGGTGCCGGGCTCAGTGGTTTTGTTGGGCGGTGAACCCGGAATTGGCAAATCCACATTACTCTTGCAAATCTCCGAAACGCTGGCCGCTCGGGGCCTGTCTGTCCTTTATGTCAGCGGCGAGGAGTCACCCCGCCAAATCAAATTAAGGGGAGACCGCCTGGGAGTCAGCGGAAAGGGGCTTTACCTTCTTGCAGAAACGTGTCTGGAGAAGATTCAGCAGGAAATAGAGCGGATCCGGCCCGGTTGCATCGTGCTTGATTCCGTTCAGACCGTGTACAGCAGCAGGGTCGAGTCGGCCCCGGGAACCGTAAGCCAGGTCAAGGAAGTAGCTCGCAGCTTCTATATTATGCGAAAGCCAATGACGTGCCGGCTCTGCTCATTGGACACATCACCAAAGAGGGAGCTTTGGCGGGTCCCAAGACGCTGGAGCACATTGTTGACGTCGTTCTTTATTTTGAAGGTAATCGTAATCAGAGCTACAAGCTGGTGCGGGCGGTGAAAAACCGATTTGGAGCGTCCAACGAGCTGGGAGTTTTTGAAATGAGCAGTTCCGGACTACGGCCGGTTTTGAATCCGTCTGAACTATTCTTGTCCGAACGCACCACGGGCGTGCCCGGATCCGTGGTGCTCGCCTCGATGGAGGGAAGTCGTCCGCTGCTGGTGGAAATACAGGCGCTGGTTTCAAGCACTCATTACGGAACGGCAAAACGGACGGCCAATGGCGTCGACGGCAATCGATTATCGTTGCTGCTGGCCATGCTTGAGCGTCGCTGCGGATACGAGCTGCAGGTTTGCGATGTTTACGTCAACGCAGCCGGCGGTCTCTCATTACAAGAGCCGGCAGTCGACCTGGCGGTAGCGCTGGCTGTGATTTCCAGCCTCACGAATCGGGCGCTGGATCCTTCTTTGGCTGTATTTGGAGAACTGGGCCTGGCGGGTGAAGTGCGCGCTGTTTCTTTTGCGGCGCTGCGCGCTCGTGAAACCCGTGCCTTAGGCTTCTCCCACTGCGCGCTTCCCAAAGCGAATCTTCCGCTAGGGGAGAAGGTTGAAGGCCTGGAACTGATCGGCTTGGACTCGCTTCGGGAAGATTTGCGGGGATTGTTGCTCTAGGCAGTCTCTGAAAGCTCTTGACGCAAAGACGCAAAGGCGCAACGGCGCTTGGCATCTTTGCGCCTTTGCGTTGAGTCTTTCAGTTTCCGATGACCGATGACCGATGACTTTTTTCTAAACTGCCGACTACCCCCTTTCTTACTCAATCGCCGTAACTCCAACAATTTAAAAAGTTTGTAAAAATTTACGAAATGTTTTATTATTGGGAGCAGTGAAGTTCTTCGAGAGTTTTTTTCTTGAAAAAACGGAGTTTTTTCGTTGGTCCGAGAGGTGAATCGATGGGCCTGTGGATTTTAAGAGCCTTCTTCATTGCCATTCTGGCGGCTACCAGTTACTACTTTCGTCCTTTTTCTCTCCCCGCGGTTCCGCACTCGATTATTTTTGGCAGCCTGTTAGGCATCGCCATTGTGATATTTGAACTGCGTGTCCGCCGGCTTACTTTAAAAATGCTGGTGGGCGCGGCCATCGGTTCGATCGCCGGTATTCTCGGCGCTAGCCTGATTAGCCTGGTGCTCTCGCGTATGACCTTCTTTGATTCGCCGAGTGCGACGTTTCTACAGGTGCTGATCCTGGCTTTCATGACTTATGTCGGATTGATTCTCGGTGTGGCCAAGGGAGAAATGCTCAGCCTCGAGGAATTTCTGGGCGACCGCGGTAGCAAGAAATTCGCAAAGATTCTGGATACCAGTGTGATCATCGATGGAAGGGTGGCCGATATTATCGAGACCGGCTTTCTCGAGGGGCAGATCCTGGTGCCGCAGTTTGTGCTTCGTGAGCTGCAACTGGTCGCCGATTCGGCCGACTCGATTAAGCGCAACCGAGGAAGGCGCGGTTTGGACATCCTGCAGAAAATCCAAAAGAAAGCGACGCTCAACGTGCAGATTGTGGAGACAGATTTCCCTGAAGTGCGTGAAGTTGACATGAAGCTGATCGAGCTGGCACGGCGGACAGGCGCCAAAATCGTAACCAATGACTTCAACCTAAATAAAGTCGCGCAACTGCGTGGCGTCGAAGTGCTCAACATCAACGAGCTGGCCAATGCCATCAAGCCGGTCGTGTTGCCCGGTGAGAGCATGCGTGTCTTCATCCTCAAGGAAGGGAAAGAGTACAACCAGGGGGTAGCTTACTTGGATGATGGCACCATGGTCGTTGTCGACAATGCTCGGAAGATGATCGGCAAAACTGTCGACATTCTGGTCACCAGCGTTCTTCAGACAACGGCCGGCAAGATGATCTTCGGGAAATTTGCCGAGCTGCACGACAACCGCGTCGAGTTCGACCGCGACCGCGTTCAGAGTCAGATGTGATGAGAATGGGTGTCGTGAGTTGGGGGCCGAGTGTCGGGTGACGGGTGTCGGGTATCAGGTGTCGGGTGTCAGGTTTTGGAGTATCGGGTCATCCGGCATCCGTCACCCGAGACCCGTCACCTGACACCCGAGACCCGACCCCTGACACCCGAGACCCGACACCCGTGACCCGATGAATTGTGCTGCGATCATAGCGGCCGCCGGCAGCGGGTCGAGGGCGCATTTGGACATCCCCAAACAACTGCTGCCTCTGGGCGGGAAGCCTCTTTTTCTTTGGTCGCTCCGCATTTTTGAAAAACTGGAGCGGGTCCGCGAAGTTTTCCTGGTTGTTCCTGAAGGCAAGAACGGCGAATTTCAGAAAGCGATCGCCGAAAATTCCCCGGTTAAGTTGGTGGCTGGTGGCGACAGGAGACAAGACTCTGTGCTGGCTGGTTTGAACCAGGTTTCGCGCGACGTGGATATTGTGCTTGTACACGACGCGGCGCGGCCGTTCATCAACGCCGCATTGGTCAATGCACTGATCGACACAGCAGTGCAGCAGGGAGCCGCCATACCGATCGCTCCGGTTAGCGAAACATTAAAAGAAGTCTCGCACGGCCGGGTTATCCAGACTCTGGATCGTGGCAGCATCTATCGCGCTCAGACGCCGCAGGTATTCCAAAAGGAAATTCTGCTGAATGTATTCCGGTCCGTTCCCCAGGAACGGGTTTGGACCGATGAGGCATCCATGCTTGAATCTGCGGGAATACCGGTTGCGGCTGTGCCGGGCGACGAGCGGAATATCAAGATCACATATCTCGAAGATTTTCACTATGCTGAGTACTTGCTGAGCCGCGAATGAACGCCGATGTTTTAGCCGCAAATGGACGCGAATGAACGCGAATGTTTTTGAAATAGGACACAGATAAACGCAGGATACACAGATTTGAGCCCCGAGACCGAAGGGGGCATGTCAGTCGGCAGGAGGCAGTCGGCAGGAGGCAGGCAGCAGACGACAGGATTCGGTTTTGCGTCATTGGTTGATCGTGTTGGATGACCAATGACACATCCTGCCGCCTGCCTCCTGAAGTGCCCCCTTCGGTCTCGGGGCTGAATCCGTGTGTTCTGTGTTCATCCGTGTCCTACCTCTCCAAAAACATTCGCGTTCATCGCGTCCATTTGCGGCCAAAACATCCGCGTTCATTCGCGGCAAAATCTATGATTCGCACCGGAATTGGATTTGATTTT
>DASYPF010000288.1:0-15604 GCA_036006905.1 Acidobacteriota bacterium | reverse complement strand
TGCCGCCTTTAAAATCGTTCACTCGATAGTCGGAAGTCATCGCTCCACGGGGGCAAGCCCCGTGGTGGCGGGAGACGTAAGTTGCGATACAGTTAGTTTCCAATCATGGCTCCATGGGGACAAGCCCCATGGTGGCCAGTGCTGCGAAGCAGTGCCAGTTTCGAGTTTCGCGACAGAAACTGGCTAGCTCTCAGCCAGTCCCTCAAACAATTCACCGAAGGCGCGAAGAACACGAAGAAAGCAATTTCACCGCAAAGAACGCAAAGCACGCGCAGCCTTATAGAATTCGCAGTGAAATTATTTTCTTCGCGCTCTTCGCGTTCTTTGCGGTGAGATTTTTTCTCTGCTTTTCCCCACTCTTTCTCACGGCGCCCGGTACGTAATCCACATCGGAGACACCCATACCAGCTCGCCGTCCTTCTGCTCGCCCCGGATGTAGTAGTAGCTGGTTTTTCCCGGCTTTGCATCATTGTCAACCCAAGTAAACTCGACGGCTGCTTTTTTCGGTTCGTTGGTGTAGACGTAGCGGTTGTCCTTGATAATGGAAACTTTAGCAAAAGGAGCCGTGCCCATCAGCTTCACTTTAAGCGCCGGCAGCATTGTGGATTCGAATTGGTCACCCATCATGTGGTCGCCGCTGCGCACTTCGGCAAGAATGTCGTCGGTGGCCGCATAGACATGGCGCTTCTTAAACGCGTCGAGCACTGCTTCGCGCGTCGGCGCTGTTACAAAAAGATTGCAGTAGCTCATGTGCGTTGAAATGTGATCGGAGCTGGACTGAAAACCAAGACGATATCCTTTATCGAGCAGTGCCAGAGATACAAACCCTTTGGGGCGCCAGCCTCCAATGGAATCCTTCTCGCTGTTGGAGCGAGGCGCCTGGGGCATCTCGTAATTCTGGCGGTCTCCCTGATAGATCTCGACGATCGGTTCGAGCAACGCATCGTTATCGCGCCAGTCGGTCCCCATGTTGGTGGCGCTGGTGTGCGAGGCTACGATCCCGTTAAAGTGGCGAAGATAGTCGTAGAGCATCTTGGTATCAGGAGCGCCGCCAGGTGTTTCCGCGTTCACCTTGGGGAGACGAGGAAGAGTGCGCACGCCTCGCTGTGCAAAAATCACGTTGCGATGTCCTTCCGGATAAGCCACGCTTCGCTCATAGTTGAACATTGGCGTGAAGGCGCCTGGCTGCAGGAAAAGATCGGTAAGCTTTTGAGTGGTCCACCAGGTGTATTCCCGCCCGAATCCGTTGTCGTGATCGCAGCAGCCGATCCAGTCCAGAGCCGCAGCATCGATTGCATAACGCCATGCATCCCAGAGCGTTCCGTCGCGTCCGGCATCCATCGAGATTTCAGTATGCCGGTGGAATTCGCCTCGTAGAATGCGGTATTCCATACTGCCGACCTGGGTGCGGTATGCGCGAAGCCTGCGTAGCTCTGCAGTATCCGGCGAGCCGGCAGCGGCCGGTGTCTCCGCGGGGACAGGGTCAAGCTTTGCGGGTTTCACAGTCCCGGGCAGCGAAATGCGCGATGCGTATAGATCATTATTATAGGGATCGCGCTCCACGGCGAACTGCTGGGCCGGAATATCGGAGTTGCGCAGCCCAGCGTGGAACTGCTGCCGGCCATCCGAGGAACGGATAATCAACAGCTCTCCGGGGCCGGTGGAGACCAGAGCCGGCCGATTGTCGAGCAGATTGTCGCTGTGCACGACAAAAATCGGGTTTGTCCAGGACTCACCGTCAAATGACACAACATTTTCAAACCAGACAGTGCCAATCGCTGTCCACCATGTCGGCTGTGCCGTGCGGTAAGCCAGCCAGATGCGCCCGCTGCGGTCGGCGAGCAGGCGCGGAAGATTGTTCATCGGGCGCGGTGGTGGCTGCGGCCCTCTGGTCGGCTGGCGATTCTTGGCCAAATTGGAATCCGGCTGAGTGCCGCTCACCGAGTCGCTTTGCCGCGCGGCAGAATCCACGTTTCGGTTCGGGGTTCCAGGCAATGCGCTGTCGAGTTTTCCTGCGGCGAAGAAGCCGCCGTCGTGCCATACCTTGGTGCGAATCCAGCGTCCCTGATACAGCCCAATGCCGCTGCTTTCATAGGCCCCGAAGTCCTTTCCCCAACCAGCATCGGATTCTTCCCATGCAATCCATAGCCGGCCCGTTCCGTCGAAAGCGAGGGAGGGGTAAGCTTCGTAACGGGCGCTGGCTGCCACCGCTACTTCAGAACCAGGGTGACCACCGGCGTCAAAGACACGCAAGTAGACATCGTAATCACCTTTGCGATAGCTGTCCCATGCCACTGCCACTGCGCCCGAAGATGACGCTGCAATTGACGGGTTCCATTCGTTGCCGGCCGAAGAGGCCACTACCATCTCTCCTGAGAAGGAATTTCCTCGCTGACGGACTGCGTGAATCTGCGAGCGGCCTCCGCGAAACGCCTGCCATGCGACCCAAACCTGACCGTGAGCGTCCGTTGCTGCCACAGGAAGAATGTCGGCGCCCCGATCGGTAGTCAAACGCACTGTCCTCTCTCCTTTACCTGCGCGAAAAGAGCGCGCGTAAAGATCGAAGTTCCCGCCTTGATTGGCGGACCAGAACACCCAGACTCGGTCCGATCCATCCACCGCGATTGCGGGTCTGTATAAATCGCCGCGAGCTTCGGAAACGGCGATCGGCTCAGACCAGGCGCCTCGGCTGTAACGCATCAGGAAAACCTGATCGCCACCGGGCGCTTCGGCCAATTCGGACATATTCTTGGGCGGTTCCTTTACTGCCATCCGGATTCCCTGGAATTTTGGGTTAATAGCGAATTGAAGAAAAGCCACCCATACGTTGCCATCCCGATCGACGGTGGCAGCGGGATAATCCTGCTCGTCGCGTGAGGTGGTAATCTGTGCACTGGCCGGAACTTGGTCGACCATGACTCGTCCGTTGAGGAACTTCGCCGACTTGCCATAAGAGATTTCAGACAGGCGGAACTGAAAATTCCCCTGACGCGTTGTGACGTGCACTTCAGAATCGCCAGCGAAATTGCGAAGCGTTGCTACCACTCCGTTGGCAACCACCGGTTGCGGTTGCTGAGGGGGCGGCTGCTGTTGTTGTGTGGACTGCGGTTGAGCAGGCTGTGGCGGGGTGGCTTGCTGTTGAGCCGACTGCTGCGGCGCGGGCTGCTGCTGAGGCGTTTGTTGCTGCTGTTGCCGGCGCTCCCCTTGAGGCTGCTGTCCTGGTTGCTGCTGGCCGCCGCCGAAAGCGCGGGCCCGATGCGTGGAAAGCTTCCAGCTTGTATCTTGCAATGTATCGCCATCGTCAAACCTCCAGGGTTCCAGCCGGACGACCGTACCGGATGTCACCGAAAGCGAACCATCCCAGCGGGTGCTTTCGGTGTCGGTCAATCCCAGCAGAATACGGCAGGTCACTTCGTCTGCAGGCAACTGCGCCGGAAGCGAAATGACGCCTGTTCCAGGTGGCCGGTTATGAAATTGCCAAGCCGACAGGGGGACAAGTAAAGAACCTAATAAAAGAGAGAGGCGGGATATTCTGGACATGAGCCGATCCTCCGAGGTTTGGCCTTATCGTCAGGAGGTTCAAATTGGACTGACAAATTTCCAAGATCTTCTGCATTCTCCGGTTTTGCATTACCGTGATCAAGGGGAAAACCACGCGAATGCTTTAAAAATAATTTGTAGCAGCCCGAGTTCATCTGCTGATCAAGAGAAATATTGTGTTGAATCAACTTCAGGCCCCATCCGTAGTTATAATAGTTGCATATAGAAACTGATAGGAGATCGGCGGGATTTGACTATTTTATTGATCGCAGAGAGGCCGCAACTTCAATGAGTGGCGGCCTTTTCCTGGCCTGGATGTCAGTCCCGACGAATTTATGGGAGAAAAGTTGAGCAAATTCATTCGTTTGCCCAAGAATCTGTGGGCTATTTTGATAGTGGCCGCAGTATTAGTGGGTGTATTGCTGTCCATCTTCGGCCTGTGGGACAGGAAAAACCAAAATGGTGACTACATCACAGCCAACGTCGAGCGCGGCACTGTAAAGGTGACCGTTTCAGCCACCGGTACGCTGCAGGCGGTGATCACCGTTCAGGTTGGCTCGCAGGTATCGGGCACAGTGTCGTGGCTTGGCGCGGATTTCAATTCGCATGTAAAACGTGGACAGCTAATCGCCAAGCTGGATCCGGCACTATTCCAGACGCAGGTTGAAAACGCCCGTGCCAACGTGACTAACGCGCAGGCCGCCGTTCAGGCAGCAACCGTGGAGATTAGCAACCAAAGGGCCAATCTGCTCGCCGCCAAAGCCAACATGGAAGTGGCCCGCGTGCAGCGCGACGACGCCATCGCGTTGGTCAAGCGCTATCAGGAATTGAAGGAACTGGTGTCCAGCCGGGATCTGGAGGCGGCTCAGGCGCAGGCCAATGCCGGCGCCGGTCGCTATGAGCAAGCCGGCGCGCAGGTGGTGCAGGCACAAGCTGCCATCAATACTGCCCAGGCTAAACTCGAACAGGCGAAGGCTTCGCTGGCGCAGGCGAGGGCGCAGCTTGAACAAGCGCAGGTGAACCTTGCCCACACAATTATTGCTTCCCCTATTGATGGCATCGTGGTGTCGCGCAACGTAGATATCGGACAGACGGTTGCCGCCAGCCTTCAGGCGCCCACACTGTTTGTTATCGCTGATGATTTGACGAAGATGCAGGCGCTGGCCGCCATCGATGAAGCCGACGTCGGTCAGGTGCACGAAGGAATGCCGGCAAATTTCACGGTGGATGCCTACCCGGGTGAGAACTTCATGGGCAGGGTTACACAAGTGCGGCTCGGCGCTCAGACTCAGCAGAATGTCGTCACCTACACGGCGGTCATCGAGGTGGCCAACCCGGAATTGAAGCTGCGGCCGGGCATGACGTCCAATGTTGTTTTGCCGGTCGCCCAACGCGACAACGTGCTGAACGTACCCAACGCGGCGCTTCGCTTTAAGCCTAATCTCTCCGAAAAGGATCAGCAGGAACTTGCCGAAAGGCTGAAGGCGCGCGGTGAAAAGCTCCCCTCCGATCTCCAACAGGAACAGCCGGCCGGGTCACAGGTCCGGCAGGAAGGACAAGGGAGAAGGCCGTCTTCGGCCGACGGAGGTCAGCGACCCGGTTTCCGCGCCATGCCGGGTCGAGCGGGCACAACCGGAGGAGGTCCGAGGCGGCAAAACCAGACCGTGTGGTTGTTAAGTCAAGGCAAATTGGAACCTCGTTCCATCCGCACCGGAATAACCAATGGTCGCGTCACCGAGATCGTCTCCGGCGACCTACACCAGGGAGACGCAGTGGTTATCGGCCAGAATGAAAGCGCGTCAGGAAGTCGGCCGGCTACCACTCCCGGACAGCCGCGACCGCCCGGATTTGGCGGGTTCGGTGGGCCTGGTGGAGGGGGACCGAGAAGATAGGGAGACCGAAAAATCAAACCCGCGAAGGGCCGGAAGCGAAGACCAACAAAACCGACCACGACCACAACCACGTCCACGTCTACGTAAGGCCTGATCGTTGACATGCTCGTGTTACGGGACCGTGAAATGTGTTTTTTTTTGACCACTTTTTTGCTCTTCGGAGGATGAGGAGAAGAGCCGTCAACGTGCACGTGCACGACGTGCACGACCACGTCAAGGTCCACGACAACGTTCATGCAATCACTGGTTTTCGGAATTTTTTCGGTATGTTATGCGCAATATTCGTCACCGTGGACGTGGCCGTGGTCGTGCACGTGGCCGTAGACGGCTTTTCCTTTGGTTTGGTTGTGGCCTTGCCACTGTAGGCACGTGGTCGTGGACGTGGACGGATTTTTAGCCGCCACGAATCACGAATATTGTTAGGAAAGAATTTAAAGCTAGGCACAATGAGCTTAGGAAGTATCTCAAAGACAGAACAGAAGGCCACAGAGGCCCCGGCGAGTACTCTTGCCGGACACTCTGCCGATGCAGCCCTCGCACAGGCCCTGATCGCGCTCGACCACGTTCACAAGGTGTACCAAATGGGCGATGTCGAGATCCACGCTCTGCGGGGTATCTCGCTTCAGATCCGCACTGGTGAATTTGTTGCTGTCATGGGTGCATCCGGCTCGGGCAAGTCAACCATGATGAACATCATCGGTTGCCTGGATCGGCCCTCCCGCGGACACTACCGCCTTGAAGGCCAAGACGTGTCGGAACTCTCCAGGGATGAGCTGGCCGACATCCGCAATCGGAAAATAGGGTTTGTGTTTCAAAATTTCAACTTGCTGCCGCGAACTGCTGCGCTTGAAAACGTCGAGCTTCCGATGCTTTACCTGGGAGTAAAGCATGCGGATCGCATCAAGCGCGCTCGAGAAGCGCTGGAGCTGGTCGGACTTGCCGATCGGATGGACAGCATGCCCAGCCAACTGTCGGGCGGCCAGCAGCAGCGCGTCGCGATCGCGCGCGCCCTGGTCAACCAGCCGGCAATAATTCTTGCCGACGAACCTACTGGGAACCTTGATAGCCACACGTCGGTGGAAGTGATGGATGTATTTCAATATCTGAACCGAGAGCGTGCAATCACGATCGCGTTGGTCACTCACGAGGCCGACATCGCTCAATATGCGAAGCGAATCGTCGTTTTCAAGGACGGCCGCATAAAACAGGATTTCGCGGTGAAAAATCAGCGTTCGGCCCGAGAAGAACTCGCCAAATTGCCGCCGCTCATTGAGGATGACGAGGAGGAGGAATGAATTTCCTGGTCACTTTTAGAATCGCGTTGCGCGCCTTGGGACGCAACAAGATGCGCTCGACTCTCACTATGCTGGGCATCATCATCGGCGTGGGCGCCGTGATTGCCATGGTGAGCATTGGCCAGGGCGCGTCCGCTTCCATACAGTCACAGATCGCCCAGTTGGGCAACAACATGCTCTTTGTATGGTCCGGGTCAAGTAATACAGGTGGCATGCGCGGCGGTGTTGGATCTGCGACTACGCTGACTGCCGACGATGTTGAAGCGATCGAGCGGGAATGCCCCTCGGTCCGTGCGGCAAGTCCGAGCGTACGTGCCGGAGGACAGATGGTTTTTGGAAATCAAAATTGGTCCGCTTCAGGCGGGATTCAGGGCACCAACGAAAAGTTCCCAAGTATTCGTGAGTGGCCAGTGGCGTCGGGAGATTTCTTCACGGAAGGCGACGTGCGCACCGCCTCGCGCGTTTGTGTCCTCGGCAAAACAGTGGCCGATAATCTTTTTGCAGGTCTTGATCCCGTAGGCCAGACGCTTAGAATTCGCAACCTGCCATTCCGGGTAGTCGGCGTGCTTGCAGCAAAAGGACAAAGCCAGTACGGTCAGGATCAAGATGACACGGTGATCATTCCTTATACGACGGCGCAGAAGAAATTGCTGCAAATCTCGTATATCAGTAATGCCATGATTTCGGCTATCAGCGCAGCGGCGACCTTTACGGCGGAGCGCCAGATTACCGACCTGCTTCGCCAGCGTCACAAGCTCGGTCTGAACGAAGATGATGACTTTAGGATACGCAATCTGACGGATGTCGCTGAAGCCGCCGACGCGTCGAGCAAGATCATGACAAACCTTCTCGCCTCCATCGCCGGGGTCTCCCTGCTTGTGGGAGGCATTGGGATTATGAACATCATGCTGGTTTCGGTCACCGAGCGCACGCGTGAAATTGGAATCCGCATGGCCATCGGGGCGCGCAGCAGTGTGATCCGGCGCCAGTTTCTGATCGAATCCATCACGCTTTCCCTGACGGGTGGTATCGTCGGAATCCTTCTGGGAGTGGCGGGATCGATTGTGATATCAAGAACGCTCAGTTGGCCAACCTTGATTTCCGCCCCCTCTATTTTCATATCGGTGATATTTTCCTTTGCCGTCGGAGTCATTTTTGGTTATTACCCGGCGGTCAAGGCAGCCGCCCTCGATCCCATCGAAGCTCTCCGGTACGAATAATCCGCACATTTGAAAACCTGTCATCTTGAAATGCCTAACCATCTCCGCAGACGTGCACCCACAGAGCCGCGACCGGTAGGGAGCGGGGCGCCAATGTGAGTTCCGTGCGGCACGCAACGACATTGCCGCTGCCACTCACATCGGTGCGCCGGCGCTCCCTGCCGGTCGCGGCGCTGATATATAAGATGGTAAGCTATTGATGCTTCGGGAAGGAGACGTGCAAAGAATCGATGTGCTGAGGCGGAAACTTGCGATTGACAGAAAAGTCGACGTAGTGCGGGCAGCCATAGAACTGCTCGAGAAGGAAGCCCAGCGCAGGGAAAGGATAGCCGGATGGAAGCGGGCCGCGCGGCTGGCTGTCGCGTCGAGCCGAGAAGTAAACGCTGACTTCAGGCGTTATTCGAGACTCCCTCTTCCGAAGGGAACTTGGTGTTTTGCCTGATGCCTTGATCAGCCAGGTCCAGGGGGCTCTCAGAGAGTTCCTGGATCTCTGATGCTGCTGCCGGCTGAACGCCAGATCACGCCGCATGCCTTCCGCTCTGCTTCTTTTCTTCGGCTTCTATCTCTTTGCCGTCGTACCAGCAACGAGCATTCAGGGTGCTTTGAACTTGAGACCCCCCAAACAGGGTGTCCCTCGCCCTCATCGCTAGCATTTCGTTCCAGCAACGGCGGCAGTAGTACCAGTTCTCCTTTGTACCCTCTTTGCCCGTGCGGCGAACCTCCATCATCGAGTTGCCAGGCCTGATGCTTTGATTGCAAATGCAACAGCGATGTTCTTGTGGCTTTTCGCCAAGTCTTTCCTGTTGTTCCTGAAATTCAATAACCTGTTTCATAGCAAGGGTTTTCCTCTATTAACGCGATAAGTGCCTTCGCAAACAACGCATCTTTAAAGATTCCTCTCTTGCCTGATTTGTTTCATCTTTTTGGATCAGAACAAGAACACTGCCCACAACTAAATGCGGATGAACGCGAATGCGTTTGAAGGCTAAGTGAATGACAACAAAAGGAAAACAAGCCAAAAGCACTCGGCTCGTCCGCGTTTATTTGCGGCAGAATTCTTTCCTCGCCCGTTGACCCGACTCTGCTTCCATTCCATGCTCTAATAAGAGTAAAGATGGTGTGATTTCTGGTGTCCTGACCTCTCGACGGCGGCGCACGGGCAGATGTCGGCGTGGGGGCAGGCAGGTAGTTTAAGCTTAAGTTCTAAAAACTTGATGATGAGGTGAATGCAATGCAAAGCCTAATCGTTTCCATGATGCGTTTTTCCGCTGCGGCAACACTATTTGGAATAGAGCAGATGGAAAACACGATGGCCCTTTTTGACGGGAGCGAAAGCATTTCAGGGATGACGCGAACGCTTACAAAGACGCTCGACTCGATGACAGACGCAATGGTAACCAAAATAGACACAAGAAAAAAAGACGCTCTGAAATCCATAACGCGACTCTCCGAGGAAGTTGTGGAAAGATCAATAGACGGTCTGGAGCTGATCGATCCGCGGGCGATGGTGCGGGCCAGCAATAACTTGGCCCAGAGTACAACGGAGGCGACAGCATCGCTGATTCAGCGAGCCGCCTCGGCTACCGAAAAGGTTGTTCGCGAAACAGCGAGCACTGAATCGGTTAACCTCGATGAAATGACGGTGGAAGCAGTGCTGGATGCAGTGGAAAAAGGAAAAATGACAGCCGAGCAGGCAGTGCAAGCCGAAAAGAAGGGGAAGAACCGGAGTACTTTGATTTCAGCGCTGGAAAACAAGGTGATCAACGTGAACCAGATGACGGTGGATGAAGTGCTCGCCGCAGTTGCCAGCGGCAAGATCACCTCCCAGGAAGCGATCCAGGCGGAGAGGAAGGGGAAGAACCGCGCTTCGCTGCTTGCTACGCTCGAGATCGAAAATATGACGGTCGAAGAAGTGCTCGCAGCGGTCGAGAGCGGCAAGGTATCAGGCGAAGAAGCAATTCGCGCCGAGAAGAAAGGGAAAAATCGCGCGACTTTGATTGCATCGCTGGAAAGCAAGGTGGAAACCTAGCTAAAAGCTCTCACCTTCCGGCACGATCAGGACGGGACGATCTGCTCCAAGCAGGACCTGCAGGGTCACGTCGCTACTCCCGAATATTGAGCGCGATGGCCCGTGATTGCCGATCACGATTAAGTCACAATCTGACTCTCGAGATTCAGACAGAATACCTTCGCTCGGGCTTTCGGCCTGCCGCACTCGGATCTCAACAGGAACTTCGAGCGCCCGGACCGTCGACGCCGCACTTTCCAGATGGGCTCGCACCAAACCCTTAGGTCCACCTGATCCCTGCGCAACATAAAGCAGCGTCACTGAGGCGCCGAGCCGGCGGGCGAGACGCCCTCCGACCCGCACGTCGTTTTTGCCCGGTTCCCCGACAGCGGTACAAATCAAGAGTCGAGTAAACGCCGGACGATCGCTCTTTAGGATCAAAGTTGGCACGATTACGTGTTGCAGCACTCTTCTGACAGTGCCCCCCAGCTTGCGCAGGCTGCGCAGTTGCGTTCGACGCTCCAGCATGTTCCCGGCAACGCCCTTCCTCGGAGGTGGCGCCAGTACAACGAGCGAATAGAGCCCGGTGTTTTGTTCCATCAAGATTTGCTCCGGGACGCTTCCAGTCCTGATCGTTATCTCAGCGTTTTCGAGTCCGGATTGCTGTTGTCGGGTGGCGAGATCCTTTCGCACCAGTTCTTCTTCACGGGCATCCTTGACAATAGAAAGCAGTGTGGAAGAACCCTCGAGCCGGTCCACCAGTTGGCCCGCTATTCGAAGCACAAAAGGGGCTCGGTCGTTGTCGATAACCAGCACCCTGGGACCGACCTGCTCCAGCACGTGGTAGGACTGGAGGCTCACCCAGTACTCGTTTTTGTCCGGCGGCATTTTGGAGCCTACCGCGGCGTCCACTACGAGGCCCTCTTCGCCGAAAGGCACGGAAGGCGCAATCTGCCGCGTTCCCGGCAATTGCGGCAGCCTGAGACGCACACGTCGCAGCGCTCCCATAAAGTTCTGTTCTATGACCACACCGAGGCCGAGTGAGCGTTCTGCAGGCGGGGGTGCTTCTAAAATATTGACGTCTTCGGGGCGGAAGAGAACCTGAACTTTAGCTCCCTCCTCGTGCGGAAGGTCGTCCGGGATGGGGAGCGAGAGCGGCCCTAAAATGGCTTTCCCGTTTTGGGCGGAACCAACCAAAACGGTGCCTGCTCCTAAAAAAATCGCGGCATGCAAAGATTTCGGCTTGGAGTACATCGATTCGGCCGGACCGACTTCAACCAGCCGCCCTCGTTCCAGCAGGCCGATACGATCTGCCAGTTCAAAAGCTTCGTCCTGATCGTGTGTCACCAGGATCGTCGTGACTCGAAGATTCCGTTGAATCTCCTTGAGACTGCGCCGAAGCTGCGATCGGATTTTTACGTCGAGCGCGCCAAACGGCTCGTCGAGCAACAAGACTTGAGGTTCATATGCCAGGGCGCGCGCCAGCGCTACTCTCTGTTGTTGTCCGCCGGACAGTTCGCTGGCATAGCGCGCGCCGAGTCCGGCCAGACCGACCAGGTCCAGCAGCTTGTCGCGTTTTTCGCGCCGTTCGGCAGCGGGTACTTTTCTGATCTTCAAGCCGAATTCGATATTCTGGGCGACATCCATGTGGTTGAAAATCGAGTAATGCTGGAAAACAAATCCGACGCCCCTTTCCTGAGGCCGCTGCCGTGTCACGTCTTTGTCGTGAAACAGGATGCGTCCGCTGTCAACGGCAGTCAGTCCCGCGGCCATGCGAAGCATGGTGCTCTTGCCGCTCCCGCTCGCCCCCAGCAACACAAATAGCTCACTGTCGCGGACTTCCAGCGAGAGATTCTCCACGATCAACTGCATGCCGTACCGCTTGCTCACCTCTTCGAAACGTATTGACATCCGGAACAATCTCCTGCTGGGGCTACTTAGGCGGCTTGAAAGGCCCCCACGCTCCTAAGGCCTTCCCGAGATCGTAGCTCAAGACCAACTGGAAGTGTGTCTGATTCGCCAGAGCGTAGTTGTTAGCCACCGCGGGCAACCAGAAGGCGGAGACAGTCACAAAAGGATTTACGTTGTAAATCCCCATCAAGTACAGGCGATTGCCCTTTTGAAACTTGTCCGCATTCAATTGGAATCGATCTGCGTTCAAGACGCTGTAGTTGCGATCGATACTGGCGTAGCCGCCCCCAATGGTGGCGCGGCCAAAGAGCGGACGCTCTCCGTAAAGGAAGAATCCATATGCCGGCTGAACATCCACTCGTTGATAATTCTCAAAGCGCAATCGGTGGATAAGACGCACCTCGGGAACGTTGACTGTCACTGCTTGGCGCAGCGTTTCTATTCCCGACTGAAACGTATAATCCCCCGACACGGTCGCCCGTGGACTGATCTTCTTGCTAAGCAGAAACTGATGATAGTTGGACTTCTGCAGGCGATTAAAGCGTTTATTGAGGTTGGGTCTTGTCGTGTCGCCCAGGTAGGCGTACGTTACTGAAATCTCATCGAAGAACAAATCCTTCGGCCGTTTGAGGCTGATCCGCTGGCCTACAATGTAAGCGTCATTGTCATAGGTGGTGGCTTCCGTCGACTCGCCGCGCAGCAGGGAAAGGCCGCCGTATTGCAGCTCCAATCCCTTGATGGGCTTGGCTGAGAAGTACAGCTGCTTCAGGTAATGATTGGTGATGCCGTGGCCGCCGCGTCCCCAACCGCTCGCATCCCAGCCGCTGATGAAGGTTGAGCCGGTATGCACTCCGGCATTGAGGCTGAAGCGTCCTTTCTCATCGAACTTGAAGCGAGCCACAAGAGAGTCTCTATACTGCAGGTGGCTGGTCGTGGTAATCCCGTCTGTGGTTTGGATGAATCGGTAGCGCGCATTAATAAGAAGGCTGGATATCTCAAGCCAGCGGCTGATGCCGGAAGGCTTGGAGTTTTGGGATCCCGCAGCCTGGGGTATTTTCGCGAGTTCCGAAGCGGCATCGGTCTCCGGTTGCTTGGATTGTTTGCTGGGTTCTTGCGCTTGAGCCCATCCCTGACACAGAGCCAGTGCCAGGAACACGGAGAGCAGATGATTGTGAGAAAAGTTTCTGATCATCAAAAATCTTGAATTTTGGTCATCGTTTTTTGCAAAGCTGATCCTTCATTCAGTTTCAACAAGAGCCCTCCGCTTCTATCTTTTGATTATAAGCTGTCTCTGGGAGCTTCCCGGGCTTGAATTCATCTGGCAATTCTACTTTGCTGCCGCTGCGACGGCAGGACTATAATGGCGCGCCACACGCTGCAAGTAGCGCCTTAGTGCCGAAAACGCGACTGGATTGAGAGCTGAGATGGGAATCTCACTGATGTAATAGGTATTGCATCATTGAGAAACGAATAATACACTCGCTGAGAATGGATTGTATTTCCCTGCTCTCTATCCTCAAAGGCCCGCTCCAATGCGCTCAGGCGGCGCCTGCAACGCCTGGATGTGATAACGGGCGCCCACCGGCTCCTCTACGGAGGTTCACATTGAGGTTTACATTTCAGATGACCACCGCACGACGGTTTCTTTGTGTCTGTGTTTTATTTCTGGCGTACCATGCCCTGCTACTGGCACAAGAACCACCCGCGCAGCCGGTAACCCTGAACGCAGCCGTTGATTTGGCGCTTAAAAACTACCCGGCAATTCGAGCCAGCCAGGCAAGGGCTGCCGCTGCTAGGGCCGGTGTTGAAGTGGCACGCACAGCATACCTCCCGAGACTTGACTTTCTCTGGCAAGAGAACCGCGCCACCCGAAACAACATCTTCGGCTTGCTGTTGCCGCAGCCAATTATTCCTTCAATTTCCGGGCCGGTATTGGGGACAAAATCCTATACGAGCACGTGGGGGAGCGCCGGCGGCTCGCTCCTGTCTTGGGAGCTGTTTGATTTTGGGTTCCGAAAAGCCAATGTCGATGTCGCGCGGGCGACCGAGGAGCAAGCGAATGCAGGAGTGGAGGTGACCCAACTCGACGTTGTGACAGCCGCCGCTGACGTCTTCCTTTCGGTTGTGGCCTCGCAGGAAACGGTTCGCGCAGTGCAAGCCAATGTTGATCGGTTGGAGGTGTTCGGCAAATCGGTTCACACTCTCGTGGATAATCAGCTACGTCCGGGTGCCGATGCCTCACGGGCCGACGCCGAACTTGCCGCTGCGAGAAACCAACTGATCCTGGCGCAGCAGAATGCAGAAATCAGCCGCATCACACTGGCTGAAGCGCTGGGGCTTGCCGGTCTTCCGGTCAATCCTGAGCCCGGCCCGCTCCTGGATCTTCCACCTGTTACATCGGTTCCAGTTTTCAAGTTTGAAACTCACCCCCTCGCTCGCGCTCAGGCTGCGGCAGTAGGAATAGTGCGCGCCCGACAACGCGCCCTGGCCCGTTCCTACTTCCCTCGTTTCAACTTTCAGTCCGCGTACTTCGGTCGTGGAACCGGTGCGAAGCTCAATGGACAAATAGAGGGAGACGAAGGCTTATTACCCCAGGTGCCTAACTGGGCTGCAGGATTGACCGTGACTTTCCCCGCTTTTGAGATCTTCGGTATTCGCGCGCGAAGCAGAGTTGAGGCGAACAATGAAGCTGCAGAGCAAGCGCGCTATGAACAGACGATCCAAAGCTTGCAAGCGCAGGATGCCCGAGTCCGCGCATTGGTAGATGCCGCCCGCCGCATTGCTGAGAATACTCCCATTCAACTGAAGGCCGCCCAGGAGGCGGAGACTAGAGCACGGGCCCGATATGACGCCGGGCTGGCCGCCGTCACGGAAGTTGCCGAAGCGCAGCGCCTGCTGGCCCAGGCAGAAACAGATGATGCGGTGGCCAGGCTGAGTGTGTGGCGGGCGCTTCTGGCTGCGGGGAAGGCTCAGGGAGATCTCCAACCTTTTCTTCAGCAAGTGGCAACGACGCCGCCAACAAGGAGAAAGTAGCATGTGGCTTATCAACACCGCAATGCGACGACCGATCACTGTCTTAGTGTTGGTAATCGGCATCGCACTGTGCTCGATCCTGGCGCTGACTCGAATGCCGGTGGATATTTTCCCCAACCTCAATTTGCCGGTCATTTACGTCGCGCAGCCTTATGGCGGGATGGATCCGGCTCAGATGGAAAGTTATCTGGTCTCTTATTACGAGTACCACTTCCTTTATATAACCGGTATCGAGCACGTCGAATCCAAAAGCATTCAAAACGTCGGTCTCATCAAATTGTACTTCCATCCCGGGACAGATATGAGTCAGGCGCTCGCGCAAACTATCTCGTATGTGGAGCGTTCCCGCGCCTTCATGCCGCCCGGCACCGTGTCGCCTTTCGTAGTGCGTTTTGATGCCGGAAGTGTCCCTGTGGGTCAACTGGTTTTTTCGAGCGACACGCGCAGCGTAGGAGAGATTCAGGACTTGGCCTTGTTCCGTGTGCGGCCCATGTTTGCAACGCTGCCGGGTGTTTCCGCCCCGCCTCCTTTCGGAGGTAATCAGCGCACCGTGGTCATTCGCGTTGATCCCGACCGTCTGCGTGCCTACCACATGCCGCCTGAAGAGGTCATCAAAGCGGTGGCGACTGGCAATGCCATTCTGCCTGCGGGTAATGTCAGAACGGGCGACATTAATCGGCTCGCCCCAACAAATTCAGTGGTCTC
>DASYPF010000287.1:0-6654 GCA_036006905.1 Acidobacteriota bacterium | reverse complement strand
GTTTGCGTCATAAGGAGTTGCTGTGCAGCTAAAAGATCGACCAGGTGCCTGCGGACAGTCAAATCCGCAATCCGAAATCCGCAATCCGAAATCAGGAAATCCGTAATCCGCAATAGGGCAATCCGCAATCCGCAATTGATGACTTTCCACTTACAATCGCCGCTTCCAAAAGAAATAAACCGGCACTCCCGATCCGATAATCCCGACCCCCGCCAGAGATCGAATCGGATCGGAAATCAACGTGCCGGCTACGATGGAAATCGCTACGAGGATGAAAAGCACTGGAGGCAAAGGATAGCCGGGAACTCGGAATATGGGACCGCTGGAGGCCCTCGTATCTTTCGCTCGAAACCGAAACAAGCTGGCGGCTGTCAGGCTGTGAAAAATCCAGGCACCAAAGGTGGCAAACAAGAATAATTCCTGGAATGTTCCGGTCAGCACCAGAAGGCACGACCATGCCGCTTGGAGCGCAATGGAATGGATTGGCGTCCCGAACCTGGGATTTAGACGGCCGATCCTTTTAAAGAACAGGCCATCTCGGGCCAGAGCGAAGTAAACGCGCGATCCCATTAATATATTCGCATTGATGGAGCTGAGGGCCGCAATCAGGATGGATGCAGCAACGAAGCTGCCTCCGGCTTTGCCGAAGATCAGCTCGGCCACATCAGCGCTGACGCGTTCCGATGTTGCAAGCCGGCCAATCGGAAGGCGATACAGGTAAACGGCGTTCAACAGCAGGTAAACTAGGATTATGATTCCGCACCCGATGGCCAGCGCTCGGGGACCAGTTCGTTCCGGTGCCTTCAACTCTCCCAACGTGAAAGTAATAAACTGCCATCCTTCGTAAGCGAATAAAGCGGCGAGTGTCGCGACCCCAAGGGATTGCAGCGACGGGGCGCCCCCGGTTCCCGCAAAATGTGAAGTGCTGCCTCCGGGCATTGCAACCCCGAATATGCACAGAGCCGCCAGCGTGGCAATTTTGGCCATAGTCAGAAAATTCTGCACTCCGGTTCCCAGTCGAATTCCCACGCAATTGATGCTGCTGAGTAAAAGCACCACGACGACGGCAACAATTTTCCGCAGGACACTTCCCAGGGGCAAGAAATAAGCCAGATAAATGGAAAAAGCGCTGGAGAGCGCCGCCACGGCTCCTGTCTGGATGACCAGCAACAACGTCCAGCCGTACAAATAGCCGGCAAGATCTCCAAATGCCTTGCGGATGAAGATGTACATCCCACCTGTTTCCGGAACTCGCGTCCCCAGTTCCGCATACGTGAGCGCCCCGAGAAGCGTGAGAATTCCGGCACCGATCCAGACACTCAGGAACCATGGAGGATTGGTCGCTTTGGCGGCGATGGAAGCGGGGACCAAGAAAATCCCGGAGCCGATGACCGCTCCTACAATGAGCATGGCGGCGTCGAAGGTGGAAAGGTGTCTTTTTAACAGGGGTTCGCTCATAGAAGGTCGAAAGTCGAAGGTCGAAAGTCGAAAGTCAAGAGACGAAGGCGAAAGCCGAAAGTCGAAGATCGAAAGTCAAAGGTCGGAAGTCGAAGGCCAAAGCCGAGAATCGAAACTTACTTTCACCGAGACTTGCTTCCGGCGATAAATCTTCGGGGCAGCCGGGGCACGCTTGACCCCACAAGTTCCTAAGATTCAACGATGACTTTCGACCTGCGACGTTATTTTTTCAGCCACCGATCGAACCAATTGAGGAACGTGTCGTACCAGAGTTTGCTGTTTTGTGGCTTTAGAACCCAGTGTCCCTCGTCCGGGAAATAGAGCATTTTGGAAGCAACATTCATTCTTTGTAATGACGTGAAAAGCTGAAAGCCTTCCCCGATGGGGACCCGATAATCCAGCTCGCCATGTATCACGAGCAGCGGCGTTTTGAAATTATGCACGAAGTTATGCGGCGACCAGCGGTCGTACATCTCGCGATTGGTCCACGGTGTTCCCTTAAGCTCCCACTCGGGAAACCAGAGTTCTTCGGTGACGCCGTACATGCTCGTCAGGTTGAATACACCGGCATGCGACACGAGCGCTTTGAAGCGATCGGTATGTCCTTCAATCCAGTTGACCATGTAGCCACCGTAAGATCCGCCGGCAGCTCCCATGCACGCCGCATTGACGTAAGGCAGTTTCGCCGCCTGGTCGACGCCTGCCATCAGGTCGTCGTAAACTTTGCCGCCCCAGTCGCCACTGATTTCATTGGTGAATTCCTGTCCAAACCCGAAACTTCCTCGGGGATTGGGCAACAGCACCACGTAGTCGCGCGAGGCGATCGCCTGCGGGTTCCAGCGGTAAGAGAAAGCATTGCTCCACGCACCCTGTGGCCCGCCGTGGATCAACAGCAAAAAGGGATATTTTTTCCGCGCATCGAAAAAAGGAGGCTTCACGAGAAATCCCTGAATGGAAGCGCCGTCCTTGCTTTTCCAGGTCATGCTTTCCGGCTCGCTCATGACAAACTGCTGCATGAAATCACGATTGACAAAAGTCACCTGTTTTACATTTTCGCCTCGGATATCCGACTGAAAAATCTCAATGGGCATATTGAAGGTCTGGCGCGTAAATGCGAGTTTCTGGCTATTTCGTGAAACCGAGACGTCTCCGTGATCGAAGTTTCCGCCGAGTACTTTTTCCGTCTTTTGGGAAGCCAGATCGTAAGCATAAATGGGAACCTGTCCGTTTTCAGAAGCGCTGAAATAGATCTTCTTTGAGTCGGTGCCCCAGGTAATCGAGTCGGCGGATAGATCCAGAGAGCGGGGAACGATTTCGTTTTTTCCCGATTTGCGGTCATAGAGCGCTATTTCCCACCGATCCGACTCGAAGCCGGGCGTATGCTGAGACCGGTAAGCGATAAAACGCCCGTCGGGAGAATAGGCCGGCCCGTTGTCGGCTCCCAGATTGGAAGTAATCTTGCGCGCCCTGCCGCCGGTGACCGGCACAATGAAGAGATCGCTATTGGTGCTGGTTGCTTCCATCTTGTCCAAGTTGCGCGCAAACACCAACTCCTTGCCGTCCGGGGAGAAATCGTAATCGGTCGGTCCACCGAGCGAGAATGGCGGCACATCCTGATCGCCTGGAGTCAGATCCTTCGCGTCGCCGCCCTGGACGGAAGCCACGAAGATGTGGCTTCGCTTGCCCTCTTTCCAGGCATTCCAGTGGCGAAACAACAGCCGGTCCAACACCCTGGCTTTTACTTTGCTTTTGTCCGCCTGCTCGCTCTTCTTTCGGTTGCATTCATCGTTGGAGCATTCAGGATAAATTTCGGAGACGAATGCCAGATGCTGGCCATCCGGAGACCATACCAAGGCGTCGGCGCCCGTGCCAATGGATGTCACCTTGCGCGGTTCTCCGCCATCCAAGCCCATGAGCCAGACTTGTGGTGAGCCATCACGGCTGGAGATGAACGCGAGCTGTTTGCCGTCGGGCGACCAGCGGGGGGAATCGTCGCGCTTGGGCGAATGAGTCAATTGGCGAGGCTCGCCGCCCTCGGAAGAAATGAGCCAGATATCAGAGTTGCGCGTGTTGTTCTCCCAAACTAACTCGGAAATAGTGAAGGCGATCCATTTGCCGTCAGGCGAGAGCTGGGGATCGGAAACGCGCCGCACTCGCAGCAGGTCGTCAACGGTGAAATGTTTCTTCTCCGCGGCGCCGGAACTGAGCGGTGCCAAGAGTAATACTGAGGCTATCAGGAACAGAAAGCAGAGTGACTTTTTCATGATCGTTCCTTTCCGGAGTGCAACTTTTCCACACATCTGTGGAAAAAGGTGTGGAAAAAACTGCCTTATGCGCGTAAGTCCAGGCATACAAGAAGCTTATCGAATCTTTTAGCAAAACAAAAACAGTGGAAAAATGGCTGCAAGCGGTCTAGATAGTCGGCAGTCCGCGGTCGGCAGGAGGCAGGCGGCAGGCGAAAGCGTCATTCGTCATTTGTCATTGGCCATTGGTCACTCTGGTCGATCACGCGTCCGTGACGAAGGTTGTCGCCAGCTTGACTAATGACTAAATGACTAATGACTAATGACGAATGACGAATGACGAATGACGAATGACGAATGACGCTTTCGCCTGCCTCCTGCCTCCTGCCTCCTGCCGCCTGCCGTCTGCCTCCTGCCTAGATTTCTTCCTTTTTCCTGGCGACGCGGTACAAAATAAATCCCAGCGCGGCGAATGCCACCAACGCGATCAAGTCGGCCATCACGCCGAGCTTGTCTTCCAGGCCAAAGCGCGCGCCAAGATTCAGCGCTTGCGCAAGAGCCCCTTCACGAATGCCTGCCAGTACGGCAATGGCGACGCCGGCCAGTGATCCCCCCGCCACCAGCCCGGTGCTGTACAGCATTCCCGGCGTCAGCTCGGACTCACCTTCTCCTCTGCCGGTGACACGATCAGCCAACCAACGAATAATGCCTCCCACAAAAATCGTGGAAGTCGTGGAAAGGGGAAGATAGCTTCCCACTGCGAAGGAAAGCGATCGGACACCGCACAACTCGATCACCGATGAAATGAACATTCCGGTGAAGACCAATCCCCAAGGGAGGTCTCGGCTTAACATCCCCTTGATGATCGTCGACATCAGCGTTGCCTGCGGCGCCGCCAGCTTGGGAGATCCAATAGGTCCATACGGAGAAGTGTGTAGCAGCAACAACGTTTTGCCGATAACGAGCACACTGACCAAGACGCCGATGATCAGTCCCAATTGCTGGTACAGCGGCGTGGAGCCCACCAGGTACCCGGTCTTCAAATCCTGCGAAGTGGCGCCTGCATTGGCCGCGGCGATACAAACGATCGCGCCCACGCACAGAGCGATTGCTTGATAGGCATTGCCCGACCATCCGATAGAAACAAAAATCAGGCAGGTGGCCATCAGCGTAGCGATGGTCATTCCCGATATCGGATTGGAAGAAGAACCGATAATTCCTACTATGCGGCTGGAGACGGTGACAAAGAAGAATCCGAAGACCACAATTAGAACCGACATGAGCAGGCTGCCGGGAAAAGTTCCGGGAATCTGCGGGATTACGGAAATCAGCAGGGCCAGCGCCGCCGATCCAAATAGCACGTAGGTAATTGGGATGTCCTTCTCGGTGCGGCTCGGCGCTTTTCCCATTCTGGCGCTTTTTAAATCGGTGAGACTGTCGCGGAAGGAGCTGATAATCGTGGGAAGTGACCGCAGCAGTGTGATCACGCCAGAGGCGGCCACAGCGCCGGCGCCGATGTAGCGGACGTATCCACGATAGATCTCTATTGGCGTCATAGCGCTGATCAGCTTATCGCCGCTTCCCGGCTTGAGCGGGATTGTCAGGGAATCTCCAAAAAAAGTAATCAGGGGAATCAACACCAGCCAGGAAAGCACGCCTCCGGCCACCATCGTTCCCGCGATGCTCGGCCCGATAATGTAGCCGACTCCCAGATACTCGGGCGTGATTTCACCATTGATGGTTGCATTCGGGTAAGGCCCTCCTCGCCGCGTCACGTAGGCGGGAACGTCCTTCCACAGTCCCAGGATACTCATCAGGAACTTATAGAGGATGGCCATGCCCAGTCCCTGGAACACGCGCTTGGCGAAGGTTCCCCCTTTTTCACCTGCGATCAAGACATCAGCGCAGGCGGTGCCTTCAGGGTAGGGAAGCACGCCGTGCTCCTTGACGATCAGCGAGCGGCGCAGCGGAATCATGAACAGCACGCCCAGGATCCCTCCCACCAGGGCGAGAATCAAAATCTGTGTGTAGTGAAAGAAAACGTCGCCTCCCTGCAGGAAATACAACGCAGGGACGGTGAAGACTACGCCGGCGGCGATCGACTCGCCCGCGGAACCGATTGTCTGTACGATGTTGTTTTCCAGAATTGTCGAGCGCCCGATCTTTTTGAAAACTGCGATGGCCAGCACGGCAATGGGAATGGAAGCGCTGACCGTCAAACCGGCGCGCAGCGCGAGATAAACGGTCGAGGCCCCGAAGACGATTCCAAAAAATGCGCCGAGGATAATCGCCTTTAGCGTGAATTCCGCTATTCTTTCCGAGGTGGCGACATAGGGTTGGAAGGGGCGATCGGATTTTTCAGCGCGGGCAACCTCTTTGTGAGCCATGGGATCTCCTTGGCAAGATGATTGGCCGCAAATGGATGCGAATGAACGTCTCTGTGAAACCTCTGTGGACTCTGTGCCTCTGTGGTGAATGATTGAGCGTGCTCACCACAGAGGCACAAAGTCCACAGAGGTTTCACAGAGACGTTCATTCGCGTCCATCTGCGGCTCATAGATCATAATACGTCGGCGGTTCCCGCACAGCCCATTGTTTTAAAACTCTCATGTGTGCAGTTGTTCGTACTTGCTGAAAAGGTTGGCGTGTTGATTAGCCCGCCTGGCGGGCGGCCGGCCCTACGGCGGGCTAGAGGGAGAAACGGCCTGAGGGCCGTCTCATCGTAACGGATCGGCGGATCGCTGCGATGAGACGGCCCACCGGCCGTCTCTCCAAAATGTCCAAACTCCAGAGCCCCGCCTGACGGGGCGTGCGCCGCGTAGCGGCGTCTGACTTTAGCCCGGCCTTTCAAGGCCGGGACTCCGAGACGAAGAAAACATCTCGTCGCGTAGCGACGATTGATTCAACCCAGGCTCAATCGTCGCTACGCGACGAAATGCATATTAATGATTCG
>DASYPF010000286.1:0-6250 GCA_036006905.1 Acidobacteriota bacterium | reverse complement strand
TCCGGCGCAACTGCGCTCGGGCACGCTGTTAATGGATCAAGGGACCAGACCGATCCTGAAGGCCAAACAACGGCGGCAGATGAGTGATCGATGGAGTGGCAAGTCAGCAAGGATCGATGTCGACTGGAGGAAAATGTCCTCCAGCGTGTTGGGAGGGGTTTTCTTGCTTGACTTTCCCTTTCATAGAACAATTCTCTGCGCCGCTGCGCGGCTTTTCTTCTCGCTACAAGAAATTTGTGAATAATCCGGTTTTCGACTGTGCTTATGATCACCGAACTCTCGCATCGTTTGTGCGAAAAGAGTTCCGTGCTTTATGTGGATATTCTCTATAAAAGGATTAGAAAAAAACAAGGAAATGTCGAATTCATATAACATAGATACAGCAGTATGAAATTATCCATCGGTCAAAAGCTAAACGCCGGGTTCGCCTTGGCCTTGCTCATTTTAATCGTCATCGGTTCGATCTCTTACTATAACGCGACTCGATTGGTGAAGACTGCAGACGACGTAGTGCATACCCACCGGGTGCTCGAAGAACTGGAAAGCTTGCTCTCCTATACCAGGCACGCCGAAACCGGAGAACGGGGATACCTCGTCACAGGAGAAGAGCGTTACCTGGAGCGTTATCATTCTGCCCTTAAGGACGTTGATCAGGAACTCAAGGACCTTCGCAAATTGACTGCCGACGACCCACGCCAGCAGACTACTCTCGATGCCCTTGAACCGTTGATTAAAGCAAGATTTGCGCTAATCGAGAAAACAGTCGAGCTGCAGAGAAACCAGGGGCCGGAAGCTGCGCGGCAGGTGGTGCGGACTCGTGAAGGAAGAAAGATTACCGATGACATCCGAAAGCTGATTGACCAAATGAAGAACGAGGAAAATCAGTTGCTGCAACAGCGCAATGAGCAGGAAAAAGCGACCGCCCAAAAAACCATTTATGCGATTGTTTTTGGCAGCGTTCTGGCTTTTGTGCTAGTCGGTTTGTCCAGCCTTATCATTCATCGCGACATCGCCCAGCGCAGACAGGCCGAACAGGCGCTAGAAGAGGAACGCTTGCTGCTGCGCTCCCTCATGGATACACTTCCCGACAGCATTTATTTCAAAGATGGGAACAGCCGCTTCATCAGGATCAATCAGGCCTTGGCCAGGCGCCTGGGTCTGAGCAGTCCCGAGCAAGCCTTAGGAAAGACAGATCTCGATTTCTTTACAGAAGAGTATGCCAAACCGGCCTATGACGATGAGCGGGAATTGATGAGATCGGGGCGACCTTTGGTCAACAAGGAAGAAAAAGAAACCTTCTCCGATGGCCGTGAGGCATGGATTTCAACAACCAAAATGCCGTTGCACGATCAGCAGGGGCAAATTACCGGTACTTTCGGCGTTTCCAGAGACATTACCAAGCGCAGGCAGGCTGAGGATGCGCTGCGCGAGAGTGAAGAGAGGACACGTTCCATCATCAACACCGCCAACGATGCCTTCATTGCAATGGATGCCAATGGTTTGGTTGCCGATTGGAATACACGGGCTGAGACCATGTTTGGCTGGTCCCGGCAAGAAGCCGTTGGCAGGAGACTGTCTGACACGATCGTCCCGCGGCAACACCGTGAGGCGCACGCGCAGGGCTTGAAACATTTTCTCGCTACGGGCGAAGGGCCGGTGTTGAACAAGACAATTGAGATGACGGCATTGCACCGCAATGGCCAGGAGTTTCCGGTGGAGCTGTCGATCTGGCCTCTTCGAGCAGGCGGAGCCCACACATTCAACGCTTTCGTGCGCTACATCGGCGAGCGCAAGCAAGCCGAGCAAGAAAAAGCGCGCCTGCTGGAAGAGCTGGAAACGAAAAGAAGGCACCTGGCGGCAATTGTCGAAGAAATGCCTGCCGGGGTAATCATCGCGGAAGCTCCCTCAGGCAAGATCGTATTGGGAAACCGCCGGGTCGAGGAGATCCTGGGACATCCCGTTCTTTTATCCGATCGGGTAGAGAGTTACCGCGAGTACCAGGGATTTCATGCGGATGGACAGCCTTATGATCCTGCTGACTACCCTCTGGCACGCTCGATTCTCCACGGCGAGGTCGTCAAGAACGAGGAAATTGAGTACCGCCGCGCTGACGGTTCGTGGATTGTTCTCAGCGTCAGTTCGGCCCCCATTCGTGATGCTGAGGGAAATATCGCCACCGCCGTTGTGACCTTTTCAGACGTCAGCGCCCGCAAGCGCGCGGAAACTGCACTGCGCCAGGCCAAAGAATCCGCCGAAGCAGCCAACCTTGCTAAGTCGCAATTCCTGGCCAACATGAGCCACGAGCTGCGCACCCCTCTGAATGCCATCATTGGGTTTTCCGAGCTACTGGAGGACCAAACCTTCGGCGGGTTGAACGAGAAACAGAAAAAATACGCCAACAACATTCTGACCAGTGGACGCCATCTGTTGCAATTGATTAACGACATTCTGGACCTGGCGAAGGTGGAGGCGGGACGCCTGGAACTGGACTTATCGCAGTTCGATGTCGTTGCTGCGTTAAGCGACGCGCAGACGATTGTGAAGACGCTCGCCGCCAAAAAGAGAATTGCGCTGACTATCCAGGCGGACTCAGAACTACCTGCCATTACTGCCGACCAACCAAAGTTTAAGCAGATCATGTACAACTTGCTCAGCAATGCCATCAAGTTCACTCCTGAAGGAGGTAAGGTCAACGTGACCACGTCGCTGGTAGAAGGGTCGCAGATCGCAGGTCAACAAGTCGCAAGTCAGAAAGTCGCAGGTCAGAAAGTCGCAGGTCAGCAATTCACAAGTCAGCAGGTCGCAGGTCAGCAGGTCACAGGTCAGCAGGTCGCAGGTCAGCAAGTCGACCGGCACCCGACACCCGATACCCGTCACCCGAAACCCGCGACTCCGGCGCTCCAAATCAGCGTCATCGACAGCGGAATCGGAATCGATCCGAAGGATCAGGAGCGGATCTTTGGCGAGTTTGAGCAGGTAGAGTCAACATATGTCCGGCGCCAACAGGGCACCGGCTTGGGATTGGCGTTGACCCGCAAGCTGGTGGAGCTGCACGGCGGGCGAATCTGGGCGGAAAGTGAAGGTGAGGGAAAAGGCAGCAGCTTCACCTTTGTAATTCCCATCAAGGCTCAGGAACGAGCCGGCGAGGTTGCAGCCGAACCTATTTCAGCAGAAGCTTTGAAACCCGCAGGGATTGCGCCATCGGAGAGAGAAACAGACGGCTCCCGGCCATTGGTTCTGGTTGTCGAGGACGAACGTCAAGCACGTGAATTGCTCACCCAGTACCTTTCTGAGGCGGGCTACGCCATCGCTTATGCGGTCGATGGTGAACAGGCGATTGAAATGGCCAGGAAACTGAAACCTTGCGCTATTACCCTGGACATTATCCTCCCGAAGAAGGACGGCTGGGAAGCGCTGGCAGAACTGAAAACCCTGCCGGAGACAAGAGATATACCAGTAGTAGTCGTTTCTATAACGGATGATGGGCAATTGGGCTTCAGCTTGGGAGCCTCTGCGTTTCTCGTGAAGCCGGTAAAGAAGGAGCAACTCGTCGAGATCTTACGCACGGCTGTGGTTGCAGTCGACAAAAAGATGAAAACGGTACTTATTGTTGATGATGAACCCAAGAATGTTGAATTCCTGACTGACATGCTAAGCACTCAGGGGTTTATAGTGCTCCAGGCATTTGGCGGCCGGCAAGGGATAGATCTTGCAATTGAGAAACTGCCCGACGCCATCATTCTTGACCTGATGATGCCCGAGGTGAGCGGCTTCGACGTCGTCCAGCAGTTGCGAAGACATTCCAGCACAAGGGGCATTCCGATTGTGATTTTCACCGCCAAAGAAGTGACCCCAGAAGATCGACGGCAATTGAACAGCCACATACAAGCAATTGCGTCAAAATCGAGCAAGGACGATTTGCTGCGGCAGCTTGAAACGCTGGTAAAGGCCCGCCGTACGACATAAGGGATACGACGCGAAACGCGGAGAAACGTCAGATGGCAGGCGAAAGGATACTGATCGTAGAAGACAATCTGCTCAACATGGAACTGGCGATGTACGTTCTGCAGGCGGCAGGCTACGTCGTTTTGCAAGCCGAAGACGCGGAAAAGGGAATCGCTTTGGCCAGAGCCGAGAGACCTGCGCTCATTCTGATGGATGAGAGTTTGCCCGGCATGGATGGCTTGTCTGCTACTAAGGTTCTAAAACAGGACCCCTTAATGAAGGACATTCGCGTGGTCATGCTGACCGCCCATGCGATGAAGGGCGACAAGGAAAAAGCGCTGTCGGCCGGTTGTGACGGCTACCTGACCAAACCGATTGACACCAGAAAATTTGGGCAGCAGGTCGCTCAATTCATTCAGTCGGGTGGAGACACATGAACTTGGAGTCAAAGCGTATTCTCACTGTGAATGATGAAGCGTCCAGTCGCGAGAAGAGGGCGTTGCTTCTTGAGTAGCATGTTGGCTGTTTCTTGCTTGGTTGCGGCCTGCGGCCGCAATCTGGAGATTGGATATTTTTCATTTCTAAAGGACGGCTGCTGGGCGCGCACCTCCGTGGTCGCGTTAGCGACCGATGAATTTAGCCCGGCCTTTCAAGGCCGGATGAACGAATCATTAATGTGTTTTTCGTCGCGTAGCGACGATTGATCCCGGGTTAAATCGTCGCTACGCGACGAGATGTTTTCTTTGTCTTGGACTCCCGGCCTTGAAAGGCCGGGCTAAAGTCAGACGCCGCTATGCGGCGCAGGGCACGCTGAAAGCGCGCCAGGTTGCGGCCTACGGCCGCAGTGCGAATCTAACATGAGCCGAACACTTTCGACCCTAGCGAGGAGCGGAATGGGACGCGTGCTGGTTGTCGATGACGAGGAGAAAAATCGCTTGCTTCTGCGAGACCTGCTCGAAGTGCAGGGGTACGAGGTGAGCGAAGCAGAAGATGGCGAACAGGCTTTGCAAAAAGCCGCGGAGGTCCGACCTGATCTTGTTCTCCTGGACTTGATGATGCCGAAACTGGACGGTTTTGAAGTGTGCCGCCGGTTAAAGCGAGACCCCGAAACGTCATCTGTCCCGATACTTTTACTGACCTCACTCGGCGAGCGTAACGTTCGTCTTACTGGTATCGAAGCGGGAGCGAATGATTTTCTCAACAAGCCCATCGATGCCCAGGACTTGATTCTCCGGGTCCGCAACGCTGTCCACGCTAAACATCTTTTTGACCAGTTGCAGGAAAATTATGATCGACTTCGGGAGTTAGAGACTCTACGAGACAATCTGACCCACATGATTGTCCACGATTTGAGAACGCCACTGACGACGATCAACGGATACCTGCAGCTCCTCAAAATGACAGGCGTGCAGAAACTGGACGAAGAGGAAAAGGGTTATGTTGAGCAGGCTCTCAGTGCAACCTCAGCGCTCGTAGAGATGATCAGTTCGCTCCTGGATGTGAGCCGGCTGGAGGCCGGCGCGATGCCGCTGAACTTGAACCCGAATGACCTGGGAACTGTGGCAAAGGAAGCTTTTGAGAGTCTGGGCCCGCTGGTAGGGAAGCGCCAAGTCCATGTTGAGGCGCCTTCGGAGCCGCTTCTGGTTCGCTGTGACCCGGAAATAATTCGACGCGTGATCGTCAATTTGCTCACGAATGCGATCAAATTTACACCGCCGGATGGCCAAGTGCGGGTTGCGGTGAAAAGGGACGGCGCGAAGGCGAAGGTTACGGTGGTAGACACCGGACCCGGCATTCCGCCGGAGTATCGCGAGAAAATTTTCGAGAAGTTCGGTCAAGTTGAAACGCGACAACAGGAGGGGAGCTATTCGAGCGGCTTAGGTCTGACATTTTGCAAACTGGCCGTCAAGGCTCACGGTGGCAAGATCGGTGTAGATAGCGAAGTCGGCAAGGGGAGCACGTTTTGGTTTGTCTTGCCTCTTTAGATCCCTTTGCCGCGTCAGCGGCGACTGAGTTTAGTCCCGTTTTTATGGTTTTTGAAAAATAGGTTGCACTCCAAGGATGCCCCTCGGGCATCCCCAGCACGCTTGCAGCGTGCCAGCCCAGCCGCTTTTTGGCTGGGCGGAAGAATAGAGCCCAGGGCGGAGCTTGCAAAGCTCTGGGCTAGCAGATCATCTCCGCTCAAACCAGCCCGGCCCGTTTTTTGGGGCGGGCGACAGATATTTTTTCGCAAATTTGCCACCAGCCCGGTTGTGTGCTCTATATGTCGCACAGTTACACCAATCTGCTCTACCACATTGTCTTT
>DASYPF010000285.1:0-7673 GCA_036006905.1 Acidobacteriota bacterium | reverse complement strand
CCTCCACCCCTGCTAAGGCGCATGGTAATGGCGGGTCACTTTGGACGCAAATCGGGCAAAGGCTTCTATGATTACAGCTCCGCAGAGCCGCGACCTTTGGCAAATCTAGCCGCAAATGGAAGGGAGAAGGGAGAAAGGAGAAAGGAGAAGGGAGAAGGGAGAGGGGAGAAGGGTGAAGGGTGAACTGAAAGAAATCGATTTCGTGCATCGCATGCGTAGGAGCTGAACTTCTCCCTTCTCCTTTCTCCTTTCTCCTTTCTCCCTTCCATTTGCGTCTGCATTTGCCTACTGTCACACGGGGGAGACAATGGAGCTTCAAAACCTGAGGTTGGAGATTGCCGACCGAATCGCCACGGTGACTGTCAGCAGAGAGAAAGCTCTGAATGCGCTGAATTCAGACACCCTGTCGGAGCTGCGCACCGTCTTTCTCGATTTTCGGCGTAATGACGGGGTGGGTGGCGTGATCGTCACCGGAGCCGGCGAGAAGGCCTTTATAGCCGGCGCCGACATCAAGGAGATGGCAGATTACCAGCCGCTGCAAGCGCGAGACTTTTCGCTCCGCACGCATCATATCTTTGAGTTGATTGAAACGCTCGGCAAACCTGTTGTTGCCGCTATTAATGGATTTGCCTTAGGGGGCGGATGTGAACTGGCCATGGCGTGCCATCTGAGAGTCGCTTCAGAAACGGCTCGGCTGGGGCAGCCGGAGGTAAAACTTGGAATCATGGCAGGGGCCGGAGGGACGCAGCGATTGGCGCGCCTTGTGGGAAAGGGGCGGGCTCTCGAAATTCTTCTCACCGGCGAAATGATTTCCGCTCAGGAAGCATACCGAATTGGATTAGCAAACCATGTCGTTCCGCAGGCGGAACTGATTCCTACCTGCAAGAATCTGATCCGGCAGATGTTGAAAAATGGACCATTGGCCTTGCGGTACACCATTGAAGCAGTGCACAACGGTTTGGAAATGGCCCTAGAAGACGGACTGTTTTTGGAATCAACACTATTCGGGATGTGCTTTGCAACAGAAGATATGAAAGAGGGAACGCGCGCATTTGTTGAGAAACGGCCCGCGGAATTTAGAGGGAAGTAGGCCTAAGTCGCAAGTCGAAGGTCGAAAGTCGAATGTCAAGATGAGAGAGTTTTGACTTTCGACTTTCGACCTGCGACTTGCGACTATATTGAGGAGCCTGAGTGCCCAAAATAATCGAAGGCGAACTACAATCGCACGATTTGCGCTTTGCCTTGATTGTAGCGCGCTTTAATCGTCTTCTGACGGCGCAGTTGGAGCAAGGAGCCATGGATGCGCTGCGACGCAGCGGAGCAAAAGAAGCAAACATTACTGTCGTGCGCGTTCCTGGTTCTTTTGAGATACCTCAGGCAGCTAAAAAGATTGCCGCCGCCGGCAGCATAGATGCCGTGATTTGCCTGGGAGTGTTGATTCGCGGCGAGACACCGCATTTTGATCATATCGCGACGGAAGTGAGCCGTTCACTCGCCGCTCTAACATTGGAGTATCCGATTCCCATAATTTATGGGATTGTGACTGCAGATACGGTCGAGCAGGCAATTAATCGCGCCGGGTTAAAGCACGGTAACAAAGGCTTCGATGCAGCCATGGCCGCCGTCGAACTGGCGAATGCGTATAGGAAACTGGCGAAGGAACGGTAGGCAGGCCGCAGGGGGCAGGAGGCAGGAGGCGGAAGGCGGAAGGCAGAAGGCAGAAGGCGGAAGGCAGAAGGCAGGCAGGAAATCCGAGTGAGGAAGTCCGAATTACAAATGACAACGATGACGACTTTTGTTATTTGTCATTCGTCATTCGAAATTCGTCATTCGTACTTCCTGCCTCCGGATCTTCAGTGGAACTAATGAGGCGCTCGTAAAAACAAATGGGTTCACGACGACATTCGCGCGAGTATGCGCTTCAGATGTTGTTTCAACATGAAATGACTCGTGACCCGATCGCCGAGATCTTTCAGAATTTTTGGGAAGGAAAGCGAGAGGCTGAGGAAGTAAGGGATTTTGCCGAGTCGCTAGTCTTCGGTGCAGTGAGCTCTCTGGATCGCATCGATCCGATGATCCAGCGTCAAGCCGAGCACTGGCGCCTGGACAGAATGGCGGGAGTAGACAGGAACATTCTCAGGCTGGCAGTTTACGAGCTGCTGCAAGAGACGGCACCTCCCGCCGTGATAATCAACGAAGCCATCGAGATTGCACGCAAGTTCTCTACCGACGAATCCACCCAATTCGTGAATGGAATTCTTGACGGGATACGGAAGGAACTGGCCCGGGACGTGGAAAAAGGGGGCGAAGCGTGAGGAGCCGTCCTTGCGGTTCCGATCTGGTCGCAGACCCCGCCGGGAACTGAGAACTAAGAACTGACAACTGACAACTGACAGCGGACCACTGACCAACAACAATGCACGACACCGATCCGATCGCCCAACGAAAAAAGAAACTGGCCGAGATCATCCAAAAAGGTTTTGATCCGTATCCTCACAAATTTGATTATACGCACACTGTATCGCAACTGATTCGGCAGTTCTCGGCACAAACCCATGAGGAGCTGGAAGCCAAACTGGCGCATGCGCAAACGTGCGGGCGCCTGATCGCACTCCGGGCGCACGGGAAAGTCGCGTTCGGGCACGTCTCTGATGGAGAATCCAAGATTCAGATTTACATCAAGAAGGACAAAGTGGGAGAGCGCGCCTTCGAGCTCTACCAGCTGCTCGATGTCGGTGATGTGATAGGTGTAGGCGGTCAGATGTTCCGTACTCGTACCGGCGAGTTGACCATTTTTGCTGATCGCCTGCAACTGTTGGCGAAATCGCTCCATCCTCTTCCGGAAAAATGGCATGGCTTAACTGACACGGAGATGCGCTATCGGCAACGCTACGTCGACTTGATCGCCAATCCTGAAGTGCGCGAGATCTTTAAGCGACGGGCGGGGATCGTGCGCGAGCTGCGGAATTTCTTTGACGAGCGGGAATATATGGAAGTGGAAACTCCCATGATGCAGGTCATGGCCGGTGGAGCCACGGCGCGGCCCTTTGAAACTTTTCATAAGGCGCTTGGGATTCGCCTTTACCTGAGGATTGCGCCCGAACTGTATCTGAAGCGATTAGTAGTGGGAGGATTTCCTCGGGTTTATGAAATCAATCGTAACTTCCGCAACGAAGGGATCTCCACGATGCATAACCCGGAGTTCACAATGCTGGAGTTCTATCAAGCATACAGCAATTATTTTGACCTGATGGATCTCTCGGAGGAGATGCTGACGCGCGTTGTCGAGCGCGCAACTGGATCGCGGCAGGTCGAGTATCAGGGAAAAACAATCGATTTCAATACTTGGCGGCGGTTCACTCTAATCGACTCCGTCCTGCATTTTTGGAATTTGAGGAGCCCGAAACCTGCGGCTGCCGACTTAAAGAACGCTTCCCGGTTGCGAACCATTCTTGAAGTCAATGAGATTGCTTATCTTCGCTCTATGGGTGCCGGCGCGCTGCTTGGCCAACTGTTTGAGTCGGTGGTAGAACATCAATTGGTGCAGCCTACCATTATTCATGATTATCCGGTGGAGTTGTCTCCGCTTTCCAAGACCCGAGATGATGATCCGGCGACCGCCGAAAGGTTCGAGTTGTTCGTTGGCGGAATGGAAATCGCTAACGCTTACAGCGAGCTGAATGATCCTGAGGAACAACGCCGGCGCTTCGACGAACAGTTGAAGAAGCGTGCCGCCGGCGACGAAGAAGCGCACGGCATGGACGAAGACTATATCCGGGCCCTCTCGTACGGAATGCCTCCCACGGCAGGCGAGGGAATCGGAGTCGATCGGCTGACTATGATCTTGACTAATACTCGCTCCATCCGAGAAGTGATCCTGTTTCCGCATTTACGTCCGGAGTGTGAATGACGAATGACGAACTTCGAATGTCGAATGAAGCACTAGCCGGGATTATTCACAAATCTGCAGCGAAAGACCTAACGCAAAGGCGCGAAGGCGCAAAGACGCAAAGCGGGTGAGGGCGACTATATGTGCCCACCTGGGGATCAAACAAGCCAAGTTCCACCGATAGGGTGGGCACATATAGTCGCCCTCACCGACTCTGCGACCTTGCGTCTTTGCGCCTTTGCGTTAAGCTTTTCAGCGAAAACTTATGAATAATCCATTGCGTTCGACGTTCGCCATTCCTCATTTGACCTTCGACTTTCGACCTGCGACCTGCGACCTGTCTCTGTGAAGCTAGAACTCTTTATCGCCAGCCGCTACCTGAAAGCCAAACGCAAGCAAGCGGTGATTTCTGTGATCACCAGTATTTGCATCCTCGGTGTCGCGGCCGGCGTGATGGCACTGATCATTGCGCTGGCGCTCAACACCGGATTTCAAGTGGAACTGCAATCAAAGATTTTGGGCGCGACATCCCATATCAGCCTGCTTCAGAGCGACAGTCGTCCCTTAAGCGATTCCTCTCAATTGATGGAGAGACTGCGCGGCATAGAGGGAGTGCAGGGAATGGCGCCTACCATTTATGGCCAGGTATTCCTGGTTGGCGTAGCCCAAAGCCAAGGAATTAATCTCAAGGGTATCGACCTGAATCGCGAGGCAACAGTAGGTGACATTTTCCAAAATGTGGTGAGCGGCGATATTCGCGACTTGTCGGAGACGTCGGCGGCGCCTGGAATTCTAATCGGTAAGGAGCTCTCCAAAAAGAGCGCCCTGCCGCTTCATTCCTTTGTACACATCATTGCACCCGAAGGAGAACTGTCGCCATTCGGGAAACTTCCCAGAAGCCAGACCTATAAGGTGGTGGCGATATTTGAGTCGGGGTTGTGGGACTTTGATGCAAACTGGGCTTTTGTCTCTCTGCGCGCGGCACAGCGGCTTTTCCGCATGAAGGAGGGTCAGGCAACGGCCATCGAGTTCAAAGTCAAGGACATCTATCGCGCTGGCGAAATAGCGCAGCAGATCGAGGACCGTATGGGCAATAGATATCAGACGCTGACGTGGATCGAACTGAACAGACCACTGTTTTCGGCGCTGCGTTTGGAAAAACTGGCAATGTTTATCGCCATCGGGCTGATCGTGCTGGTGGCTTCGCTGAATATAGTCACTACGTTGACGATGATGGTGATGGAAAAGCAGAAGGACATTGCAATCCTGACCGCTATGGGAGGAACCAGCAGGACCATTATGACTATTTTCATGCTTCAGGGCGGAATCATCGGTGTGACTGGGACATGCATTGGCTCTGTTCTCGGCGTGTCAGTCAGTTGGTTTTTGAACCGGCACAAGGTAATTCACCTGCAGCCTGACGTCTATTCGATTCCGTACGTGCCGTTCCACGCGCGTTGGGAAGATGTAGTTGCTATTTGTGTGCTGGCTATCCTGATTACGTTTCTTGCCACGCTGTATCCGGCAAAAAGCGCTGCCCGGCTGGATCCGGTTGAGGCGCTGCGGTATGAGTGAGTCAATTGCGGATTTCTCACATTGCGGATTGCGGATTTCGGATTGTGGATTGTGCCCATTGCGGGATTGCGGATCTAATGATTCGGATGAGGGCAAGGCACGGAGGTATCTAAAAACTATGAACCACGGGGGACACTGGGAACACGGGGGCCACAAGGCTTTTGAAATTGAGAGTAACTCTTATTGATAAAGGAATCATTAAATTCCCCGTGTTCCCAGTGTCCCCCGTGGTTCATAAGTTTTCAGACACCTCCTCGCATCTTCCCCCATCGAGGTTTTTCGACGTGGATGGTAGGGCGGCTCGCCGTTTTCAATAAGGCATACAATCCGCAATCCGAAATCCGCAATCTGAAATCGTATGAGCTTTCTAGAGGTGCATGACTTACACAAGAGCTATCCTTCCGGCAGCACGCTGTTGCACGTGTTGCGAGGGCTCTCATTGGAGTTAAAGCGCGGGGATTTGCTTGCCATTCTTGGCTCGTCTGGATCCGGGAAGAGCACCTTTCTTCACCTGGTGGGGGCGATGGAAAAGCCGGATAGCGGCTCCATTCGCTACGATGGCGTCGAACTGGTCGGGTTGGAAGCCACAAGGCTGGCACAATTTCGCAACGAAAAGATCGGTTTCATATTCCAGTTCCATCACTTGCTGCCTGAGTTTTCCGCGCTCGAGAATGTAATGATTCCTCTGCTGATCCGAAGGGAGCCGACGGAGGTGTGTCGGTCCGTGGCTGAAGCCCTTTTGGCTGAAGTCGAACTGAAGGAACGCGTTGCCCACAAGCCGGGAGAAATGTCGGGAGGGGAACAACAGCGTGTCGCCATCGCTCGGGCGCTGGCCGGAAATCCAGAAATCATCCTGGCAGATGAACCCACTGGAAATCTGGATGCTCGAACCGCCCAATCCGTGCACGCGCTCTTGGAAGAACTGCACCGCAAGAGGAAATTCACTGCGATTGTGGTCACTCACAATCCCGCGCTGGCGGATTTGTGTCATAAAAGAAAAATCATGCAGGATGGGAAGCTAGTCGACAGCGCGTAATCGGGTGTCGGGCGTCGGGCGAATATGTTGACCTCGATGAGGGAAGATGCGTGAAGGCTGTCTCAAAACTTATGAACCACGGGGGACACTGGGAACACGGGGACCACAAGGGCTTTTTGAAATTGTAACTCTTATCAATAAAGGAATCATTAAATTCCCCGTGTTCCCAGTGTCCCCCGTGGTTCATAGTTTTGAGACACTCTTCGTGCGTCGCCCTCATCCGAATCATTAGATCCGCAATTGAATCTACAATCCGGCAATGGGCATGTGTTGCGTCTTTCAAGAGATCCGCAAATTGAATTTGAAATTCTTTTCTGATACAAATGTAAACCATGTTCGAGAAGTACACGGAGAAAGCCCGGCGTGTAATCTTCTTCGCACGTTATGAGGCGAGCCAGTTCGGAAGTCGCTACATTGAAACCGAACACATACTGCTCGGTCTGATCCGTGAGGACAAGGCATTAACGAGCCGCTTCTTCCCCCGCCCCGAGTCGACGATTGAAACGATCCGAAAAGAAATTGAGGGACGAACAATCATTAACGATAAGGTGTCTACTTCGGTGGAGCTGCCTTTGAGCGACGAATCGAAGCGCGTCCTGAATTACGCCGCCGAAGAGTCCGAGCGCTTGTTAATGAATTACATCGGTACTGAGCACATACTACTTGGCTTGTTGCGCGAGGAGAAGTCGGTAGCCGCAGAAATTCTCCACGAAAAGGGCCTGCGCTTGGCAAAAGTTCGCGAAGAGATCGCCGGCAGCAGCTCAGAAAAGCAACCGAACCCGAAGACCAAGGACAGTCTCATCTTGGCAGAGTTCAGCAGGGATTTGACAGAAGCTGCTGCTAATCGGATTCTGGATCCGCTGGTCGGACGCGAGCGCGAAATCGAGCGCGTCATCCAAATTCTTTGCCGGCGCACCAAGAACAATCCTGTCCTGATCGGCGAACCCGGCGTAGGAAAGACAGCAATCGTTGAAGGCCTTGCCCAAAAGATAGTGCATGGCGAAGTGCCCAGCATGCTTTTGGACAAGCGCATTCTGGCGCTGGATATTTCGCTGATCGTAGCGGGGACGAAATATCGTGGGCAATTTGAAGAGCGTTTGAAAGCGATCATGAAGGAATTGCTCGAAAACCCAAATTTCGTCATCTTTATAGATGAGCTTCATACCCTGGTCG
>DASYPF010000284.1:0-4009 GCA_036006905.1 Acidobacteriota bacterium | reverse complement strand
GACCAAGCCATCCTGATGAAGGACACCACTGGCGAGCTGCGCTATTTGGTAGCACGCAAGGAAGCCGTGGCGTGATTCTTTTTCTATCTTATCGCAGTGGCATTAGCGACGAGCAGTTGAGGAAACTTGCGGCCCTTGCGCTGTCCCGCTGAGTGGAGCTGCCCAACGACTGCACGATTAAGGTTAAGAGTTAGGTGAAATACGTGCCGGAATTGAAAGCGACCTGGATGTGAGCTTTCCAATTCCGGCGTCGTACATTTGAGGGTCCAACTGGGGTCCAAAACTCGTGCTTTTTTCGTCGTTTTCGGGGGTCTGACTGCTATAAGGGCAATTGAATCAATGGGACTTAGAGTGTGACCTTCAAGCTCATAACCCGAAGGTCGTCAGTTCAAATCTGACCCCCGCAACCAATTTGTTGTTGATTAGCAGGGCTTGCTGGACTCCACCAACAAGCCCTTTTTCTTGCGCATCAGTTAGGCTGACGGAATTCACCGCTGTTTCGATCGCCTTTCCTGCTCGCCTCCCCGCTTCGATGTTCCTGGCCATCTCGGTATGAGTGTAAACGTCGAGTGTCAGGGAACCGCTCAGGGTATGTCCGAGCCTTTCTTGACTCGTCTTCAATGGAACCCGGTGACTTCCAGGTTTAAGCTCCACCCTTAACCGATGCGAAATTGGCGACAATTTGAGTGGATAATTGCCTGGCGTGAAAGTCTAAAATAGAAAATACGGTCAAGCCAAACGACTTCCGGAAATCGTCGCTTAGGAGGTTACGGTGAGCCAATGGCCTCCTGGAAATTTCGTGGTGGCAGGGTCGCGCCGCAGCACGCGCATCGAGAAATCCGTCCCACTGATCGTCTTAGGTCAGAATCGGACGGGAGAGCCCTTCGTTGAGAGAACGGTCTCGGTCAGCGTCAATATGCATGGTTGCCGGTATCCCTCGCGCCATGACTACGGCGTTGGAACGTGGGTTACGCTGCAGGCGGTGGGATTAATCAGTTCCGAGGAAAAACCTGCGACAGTGCGGGCGATCGTTCGGTCGCTCCATCAGCCCGGGAGTTTGCGCGAACTCCAACAGGTTGGCGTGGAATTGGAAACTCCTGCGAATGTGTGGGGAATTGAACGGCCGCCCGCGGATTGGCTGAGCGACCGAGAAGCGAATGCGTCGACGGCCCAACTCGCAGCGGTAATTTCCCCCGCGCAAGAATCTGCGACGAAGAAAGTAAGCCTCGGTGAAATGATGAAGCCGGAGCCTAAGGTGGCCGAGGTCGCCAGTTTCCCGTCTCCGTCGCCGGCCGCTTTTCGACCACCAGCCCCAAAGGTCCCGGAGGCCCCGCAACCACCGCGCGTCGTGGTCACACCCGATAGGCTGATTTCCGCGCTGCAAGGAAAACTGCAACAAGAGGCTGAGAAGGCCGTGCAGGCAGCGGTAGCGAAGCAGGTGAACGATGTAGTTCGGGAGGCACTCAGCTCGATTGAGGACGCGCGCCTATCGAGCGTGCGAGAGGTACAGGAGCTTTTCCCGGCGCGGATAGAGGCAATAAAACTTTCGATAAAAGAGGAATCCACCGGAGAAATGGCCGCGCAATGGAAGGCGGGCATGGAGATGCATCGCGGCCGGGCGGAAGAGATGACTCAACGCCTGGAAAAACAGGCAGGCGAATTGCGGCGCGAGTTGGCGAACGCGCAAGAATATGTGGAGAGGATGACGCGAGAGATTGCACCGCAGATTCCAGCGCGCCTGAAGGAAGCCGTGACCCAGGCGACATCGGATTTTGAGACTGCGACAGCCGTAGTTGTGGACCGCCGCTACGAATGGCTGCTGGAGAATGTGCAGATCCTGACACAAGAGTCGCTCTTGAAGCTGAATGCGCGCTCGGCGGAAGTGCAGGCGCTCGTGCAAAGTGCGGTGAATTCCGGTTTGGAGGACTTCCGGCGCGAGGCGGAACTGCATGTGAATATGGCGCTCGCCGAGACGAAGGAACGCGCAGTTTCCGCGCTCTCCTCGCTGGACGCGGATAGTCGAGCCACCTGTGATGCAAGGCGCCAGGCGCTACAGACCGAGGTGGCGCGTTCCGCTGAACGGGAGACGGAACAATTTCGCAAAGGAATGAAAGCCTTCCTGTACTCCTGTTTGGTGGCCGCCGTCGGCGCCGTGGATGAATACTCCAAAGCGACGCTCGACGGGCTCCGGACAGATGACGGAAAAACTCTGGACGAGGCACGCAGCGAGTCGCCGGCTCACGATGAAGATAAAATTATTCCTGATGCGGACAGCAGTCCCAAGACCCATTAGAAAACGAGCTCAAACCTAGCAAATGGACAGATAGGTCCCGATTAACGCGCCAACGGAAGGCAGTAAAATCCTGAAAAAAGCTTGGGAAAGAACTCCAAACTCCAAAAACTGAAATAAGTCGCACAGAATCAACGAGCCTTGTGGTTTTGTGCGTGCTCATAACCCGAAGGTCGTCAGTTCAAATTTGAGTAGCACCGCACCTGAGATAACGTAAGCATTGTTACTCATCCTTCTTCAATGCTTTGCGGTGGCCTAGCCCGGCGCTCTCGCGCAGCTCGTTGCGCGGCACGTTGACGAATAGACGCCACGTCTTGTCATATCCGATTGCTCCCCGTACTTTACGCGCGGGGTTGGGACCCATCCACGTTTGCGGACCGCGGGCAGCTAGCCGCGAAAGACGCTCACGGATGTCGGCGAGCAGCGATCCGAGATTCCCACGGATGTCCTTCTGTCAGGCAAAGGGGTTGGAGATCGTGACGCTTCCAATCTGCTGTCCATCCTGAAAGTCTTCACTGTAAAGAACTCCACACTGACCCTCGATTGCAGAAGCGATGATCAGCGAATCGTACCAAGGCAACTGGAACCTGGCTCCAATTCGTAACGCCTCTCCATACAAAGCTTGCGAAGAGTGCACCGACAGGAGTGGACGAAACGTAGTCGACAAATATTGTTCTGCGTCGACGCCACTCATGGGCTTTGAGAAACGGCGCAGTGCAACGTTAAAGAACTCTTGCACTACTTGATAGCTGACAATGCCAGCGCGTGTCTCGATTGCACTTCTGATCAGCTTCCTGGCTTGCGCAGCCTTTTTCGGCGAACTTGCGTCAAAGGAGTATACGAAAATGTTTGTATCGAGAAAGAACCTACCGTTCATTCATCTCGTCCCGACTGAAGCGCCGCCCCGCCTGTACATGCTTCAGTCGCTTCATCAGAGCGTCGAACTCCTGCGCGCCGCCACTTCGTGCTGTAAATTGTTCCAGCCATTCGCGGAACATAGCATTGAGCGTCTTGTGCTGCGATTTGGCCAACAGGCGCGCTTGCTCAATTAGCTGCTCGTCCGCACTGAGGGTAATATTTTTCATACGAAAGCAGTGTACACGATTATCGTGTAACTCGCAAGCGCCCCCTGCAGGCAAATCTGAAGCTGAGTCCGGTGCAGCAATGGTTTTGGGAGAGGCTAGATGTCTTGCCCATTTCAGCACGGTGAACGTTGAGATCGTTACTCGTACCGCAGGCAAACGATAGGGTCGAGGTTAGCCGCGATGTTTGCCGGATAAAAGCCGAAGAACAAGCCCACGCCCACGGAGATCGCGAAGCCGATCGACACCCATAGATAAGACAGGGTCGCGGGAATCGACGGCACCAGTGTGCGTACCAATGTGGATATGCCGGCCCCGATCAGAATGCCGATCGTGCCTCCGACCAGAGTCAACACCACGGCCTCCAGCAGGAATTGCAGCCGCACATCGGCTTTCCGAGCACCGATGGCTTTGCGCACCCCAATTTCTTGGGTGCGCTCCGTCACGGAAATGAGCATGATATTCATCACTCCGATGCCACCCACCAGCAGCCCAATCGAGCTGATCACGGTGGTGAGTATCACCAGCGCGCCGGTGAGCTGGCCCCACAAATTGCTGAGAAAGTCCGGGGAGCTCAACTCAAAATCATTTTCCTTACCTGCAGGGATGCGCCGCAGACGGCGCATCGCCTGGATGA
>DASYPF010000283.1:0-16517 GCA_036006905.1 Acidobacteriota bacterium | reverse complement strand
CTTTACGTTATACAATTTGCCATTCGACATTCGCACTTCGCCATTCGAAACTCATGCCCGTTTCGGTTCAAAACTCCAAGATAATCTATCAGGCGCTGAAGCAGTGCGGCGTACGGTTGATTTCGGCGCTGCCGGAAACCTGGCTGGTGCACTTAATCGCCTTGGCCGACGCTGATCCGGACACAATCCTGGTTCGGATCACGCGGGAAGAAGAAGCAATTGGGATCTCCGCCGGCGCTCATCTGGCTGGAGTCAAATCGGCTCTGCTCATGCAAAACCACGGCTTTCTGGCCAGCATCAATGCCATTACATCACTCGCGCTGCTTTACAAGATCCCGCTGCTCATGCTGATCAGCTACCGCGGGCACATGGGGGAAAAAGATCCATGGCAGACCCAGGGCGGACGCGTCACCGAACCGCTGCTGCAAGCGCTCGATATTCCCTACGATCACCTGAAGGATCCTTCCGACGTGCAACGCCAGATCGCGGCGGCCCAAACACTGGCCGAGTCGTCATTGACTCCGGTGGCGCTTCTCCTTTCGCGCCAGTTGATGTGGGAGGAATGATGCAGCGCATCGAAGCCCTTCGGATCCTCCGCCCGGATGTAGAAGATCAAATTGTCGTGACAATCATGGGTGCCGTCGCCGCCGAACTTTATTCGCTGGGTCATCGCCCCAACTTTTTCTATTTAGAGCATGCCATGGGACTTGCATCATCCATGGGACTTGGATTGGCGCTCAGTCTTCCTCACAGAAGAGTAATCGTACTCGATGGAGACGGCTCGTTGCTGATGAATTTGGGGACTTTGAGCACCCTGGGATGGTATGCTCCTAAAAACCTTATCCATGTTGTATTCGACAACCAGAGTCTGCTCTCCGTGGGAGGATTTCCTACAGCCACTTCCGCACACGCAGACCTAGCGGGCATCGCCGCCAAAGCGGGCATCGAATCAGCCATCACGGCACGATCTTGCGACCAATTCAAAACGGCCTGGGAAGAGGCTTTGAAACGCCGGCAGTTAAGCATGATCGTGGCGAAGGTGGACGCTACTGGGCCCTCTTCTTTTCACATGGATGTGTCACTGCTGGAGAATCGGTTTCAATTCCAGCGATGGCTTCGCGAAAATGCTGCTTATGAAAATCCTAAAAGAGCTGATTGAAGCGATCCAAAGCGCCGAAATTGAAGTGCTGGATTTAACCTCAGACCTTAGCGCCGATACTCCGTTGCTTCCTCTACCGCCGCAATGGCCCAATACGCCGCGATGTCAGTTGCACGAGATTTCTCGCTACGACGAGCGTGGACCGGCCTGGTACTGGAACTGGTTTACCACGGGCGAACATACCGGCACTCACTTTGACGCGCCCATCCACTGGGTAAGCGGAAAGGACCTGCCCAATAGTACCGTCGACCGGATTTCGCCTCGCTATTTTATTGGACCGGCTTGCGTTCTGGACGCCGCGGGCCAAGCAAGCGAGAACCCCGACTTCTTGGTGGATGTTCCGTTCATCCAATCATGGGAGAAACAGAATGGCCGGATTCCTCGGCAAAGCTGGGTGCTACTCCGAACCGGCTGGTCACTCAGAAAATCGGCTGACGCCTTTTTGAACGTGGAATCAAATGGACCTCACACTCCCGGATGGACCAAAGAGGCATCGCTATTTCTCGCCGTCGAGCGAGAGGTGCTGGGCGTTGGAGTGGAGACTATTGGCACGGACGCCGGCCAGGCGGCTCACTTCGACCCGCCATTTTGCAATCACCACATCATGCACGGCAATGGAAGATTCGGTTTAACCAGCCTGATCAACCTGGAACGTTTGCCGGCCACCGGATCGGTAGTGATCGCCGCGCCTCTGAAAATCGTTGGTGGTTCGGGAAGCCCCCTCCGAGTGATCGCGCTGGTGCCGGCGTCGCGGGAAACAGGCTAAGCACGGATGCTAGGAACAAGGTTCGCCATGATATTGGTTGTTAAAAACGATGAATTTTGTTCACCGTTTTTTGCAAATGCCGACAAGCATCGAGTTTGAAGTTCATTTGGAAACGGAGTCGGAATCAAGGATTTGAAATACCGTCTACGTTCACGATCACGTCCACGTCCACGTCGACGACCACGTTTTCGTGATCGTGGTCGTGGACGTGATCGTGGACGTAGACGGCTCTATGTCTCCAGCCAAGTCATTGGACCAGAGCTCGCCATGTATAATGGGGACCGAATATGCGAACAAAACAGATGATACAGCTTTGGTCGCTTCTGTCTCTTGCCGCAATCAATATGGGAATGGCACAGGAGAATATGCTTCCCACAGATTTGAATCGGGTCCAGGTAGGCAGCCGTCCACCTGAGTTTTCCCTCAAGGATCTCAACGGGCAATCTCACTCGCTCAAGCAGTATGAGGGGAAGAAGAACGTGGTCTTGGTTTTTTACCGCGGCCACTGGTGACCCTATTGCGTAGCCCAGCTCGGGAAGCTGGCAACTCTAATCGATCAAAGCGGCCGTCAGGACGTGCAGATTCTTGCAATCAGCCCGGAGCCTCCGGAGCTGAGCCGGAAACTAGTCGATTCGGTAAAAGAGAAACACAATGTCGATTTAAAGTTTCCGCTGTTGGAAGATTCAGGGCACAAAGTGATTGACCGCTACAGACTGCTAAATCCGGCAAGTAATCGCGGCATTCCTCACCCAGCCGTTTATGTCATTGACAAAAGCGGCGTGATCCGGTGGAAGTTTGTGGAAACCAACTACAAGATCCGCGCCACGAACGAACAGATCCTCGAAGCATTGAAGCCGCTGAGTTAGTCGATCGGCAGCCCGGGAGCGCATCCATCGCTGTCCGCGAAGCGGACCAATAGCAGTAGCCGGGGGTGCCCATGCGCCAAGCGCAAGGCATCCCCGGTCAGCTATTCCCCACATGGTTCGGACCGCGCAAGCGGTCCCATTGTTATTCAAAGAGCGGCCATCCTAGGTCTCGATTTCATGATGCGTATCGCATTCATTGTTGTCGTACTAGTCTTATTGCTAGGGTTAGGTTATTTCATCGCCAGAAAGACATTGAGACCACCCTCGGTGAAGGGCCGAGAAGTCTACGCCGAAAAACCAAACGGCCCGTCAATCGATCACACAGCATTCAATTCCCTGCTTAAGCATTACGTCAAAGATGGAATGGTCGACTATGCCGGACTGAAAAAGGATGAAAGCCAATTGCAACGATATCTAGACCAGATTTCCACGCTCGATCCGCAGCCCTACGACCGTGATGAACTGCTGGCGCTCTTTATCAACGCTTATAACGCCACCACACTGAAGCTGATCGTGGAGCATTACCCGGGAATTCAGTCAATCCGAGACATTCCCTCTGCAAAACGCTGGCATGACCGCCGCTGGAGTGTCGCCGGAGAGACGTTAAGCATTGATGAAATCGAGAACAAAGTATTGCGAGCACGCTTTCGCGAACCGCGGATACATTTTTCGATTGTCTGCGCATCGATCGGTTGCCCGCCTCTTCGATCCGAAGCCTATCGCGGCAAAGACATCAACCAGCAACTCGACAGCCAGGCGCGGTTATTCAATCAAAGCGATCAGTTCGTGAAATTGCAGGGGAACACGCTGTGGCTGTCGAGCATCTATGATTGGTACTCCGCAGATTTTAAGTCTGTCGCCGGCACCGTGCTCGAGTTTGTTGCGCGTTACGCGCAAACCGACGTGAAAGAAGCAATCGCAAAACGGGGGAACGATCTCCAAATGAAGTATCTCAACTACGACTGGAACCTGAACGAACAAAAACCGCAGTGATAGAGAAAAAAATCACCGCGAAGGCGCGAAGCCTGCGAAACTCATAGGCCTGGAGGCTGTCTCAAAATTGTGAAACCACGGGGGACACTGGGGACACGGGGCGGTCGAGCCGCAACCAAAATTGTGCACGTACATTTTAACCACCAAGGACACCAAGGTCACCAAGGCCTGATTTGTCAGACACTGGAATTCTGGCTTTGTGTCCTTCGTGTCCTTGGTGGTTAAATTTCTTGTCCAAAAACCAAGATGTGACACGTTTGTGTCACGGGGCCACAAGGGCTTTCGAAATTGGCCGTAACTCGAATTGATAAAGGAATCATTAAATCCCCCGCGCGGTGAATTTCGTCATACCTTCACGATGATTCTGAATCGCCACTTCCGTCCTTTCCTGCGCCAAATTTCTTCCACACCCGAGGTAAAACCAACGACAAGAGTACAATTCCAAAAATCGCCGCCAAAACACCGACCGCGCCTTTCGAAAGCGATCCACCAAAGTAACTGTATGCCGCCGTTACCGGGATGATTCCTAGCAAGGTTCCTGCAAAGTAACCAGGGAACTTGATTCCCGATACCCCAGCTGCGTAACTGACTAGGTCATAAGGAGGACCTAGAGGTGAGAGGCGGATTAACAGGATCACCTTAAACCCGCCATCCTTGAGCTGTTCCTGTCCTCGCTTCCACTTCCCCTTCAAATTTCGCTCGACCCACTCTTCCCCAAAATACTTTCCAATAAAGAAAGTGATGGACGCGTTTGCCGTAGCTGCGAACACTGTCAGAAGAGTTCCCCACCAGGGGCCAAAGGTCAGGCCCCCAGCCAGGGTGTAGAGCGTAGGGGGAATGGGGACAAATGGGCGAATGCTGAACGTGTATATCAGGAAAAAGATAGCTGCGCCTTTCCAAAATCCCCAGTGCAGCAGAAATGCCTTAAGCATGGAGGGAGAAAGCGAGCGCAGCCCGGTGCGATAATGCCATCCCGCTGCTGCCGCCGCCAACAGCCCGATCGCCAGGAGCAAAGACCAGATGTATTTTTTCACAGCTTCTGGGGCAAGCGGGCGGTGTCAGAAGCTGTGAAAAAATTGTTCTTGGGATGAAAATTGACAAACTGCACTCACCGCAGAGATGCAGAGAACGCGGAGTTGACGCAGAGATAGAATTCTCCGCGAACCTCGGCGGCCTCTGCGTCTCAGCGGTGAAGCCAATTTTTTCACACCTTGTCACCTGTAGGGCAACCCGATGTGGTTGCCCGGCGGCTACACTTTCATTTTGCAACCAGCAATGGCATTATGCTGCTTTCTTCTTTTTGCCGCCCTTAGCCGCAGGCATTTCGATCTTTGACACTTTGATTGTCTTTTTGTCGGCTTGCAATTCACCAGTCAGCTTTACGGTATGGCCGGCATGCTCTTCCAAGGTGGCAAAGTCCTGGTTTTCGATGTCGAATACCTTTCCACCCCTCACAAAGACATACTTGGCGCCCTTTTTAATGCAAGCCAGCGTACATTCGCGATCGCTCATTTTTTTGCCGCCATGCTCGCCGGCCATGTGCTTGGCGCCACACATGCTGTCGCTGATCTTACCTGACCAGGTCTGCTCTTTCGCCAGCCCCGTCAAAGCGGCCAGCAGAAAGATTATCCCGATGAGTATGCATACTTTTTTCATAATGGGTCTCCTCTACTCACTAAAATTGGGGTCATTAATCATCCAAAAATGCTTGATATCCATCCCCTCAATCGATCTGATTTAAGCTTATCCCGCACGTCAAGTAGGTCACAGCGCGGTCACAAAACTTAAAGCGCTTGCCTCCGGGGCTTGTCCCAGCGGAGCGAAAGATTTTTCACTAGCGCAGGAGTTCTGCGGAAGGTCGGCCCCTACCGGCCTTGTGCGGCGCAGGGCACTCCGAAACGTGCCAGGCGCGGCTTCGCCCCACTACGCCCGCTCCGCGGGCCGCAATCCATAGCCCAACGCTGAAAATCGGATTACAATATATCTCAGTAACAGACGATTGGCTCGACAACCAGCAACGGAGGAGAAGCAAAACATGCAAGCCCCTCAGACCATGGAGCAGGCAGTCCGGGAAAGGTATTCAGCAGCAGCCGAAAGGAAGCAGGACGCGCTCTGCTGCCCAACCGCGTACGACCCCAAATATCTGGCGGCGCTTCCCCAGGAAATCATCGAAAAGGATTATGGCTGCGGCGACCCATCGCGTTACATTCGCCCGGGCGAGGCAGTCCTGGACCTGGGAAGCGGCGCGGGAAAGATTTGTTATATCGCGTCACAGATTGTGGGTCCCGCGGGACATGTCATCGGCGTTGATATGAACGAAGAGATGGTGGCGCTGGCGCGCAAGCACCAAAAGCAGATCAGCGAGACGGTCGGTTACGACAATGTAGAGTTTCGCAAGGGGCGCATTCAGGACTTGCAGTTAGACCGGCAGCGGCTGGATGTCTGGATCGAAGGTCACCCGGTCCTCTGCGAGCACGATCTGGTCGAGCTCGAGCACTACCAGCAGCAACTGAGAGTGGAGCAGCCGTTGATACCCGACGAATCCATCACCGTGGTGATCAGCAACTGTGTTTTGAATCTCGTGGACGGCGATCAAAAGTCACAATTGTTTCGCGAGATCTACCGGGTCCTGAAGAGAGGCGGCCGGGCGGTCATCAGCGACATCGTGTGTGATGACGACGTGCCCGAGTCGCTGCGCCAGGACCCGGTGTTGTGGAGTGGTTGTATTTCCGGCGCGCTGCGTGAAGAGCACTTGCTGCGGGCCTTTGAAGAAGCCGGTTTCTATGGAGTTCATATCGCCGAACGGACCGCAAAACCTTGGAAAACTATTGAGGGGATCGAGTTCCGAAGCGCCACGTTCATCGCCTACAAAGGCAAGGAAGGCGAGTGTTGGGATCATAACGAGGCGGTGATTTATCGCGGTCCCTTTCGAGAAGTCCTGGATGACGATGGTCACCGATATCGACGCGGCGACCGCGTCGCCGTATGCCGCAAGACTTTTGAGATCCTGCAGCGGGAACCCTATCTGGGCCACTTCGAAGTCGTGCCTCCTCTTCAATCAGTCTCTCCGGAGGATGCGCGTCCTTTTCGTTGCAGCGCGGGAACACAGCTACGTTCTCCTAAAGAAACTAAAGGCGAAGATTACAAAGTTACAGAGGCGACCGGGACGAGCTGCTGCGAGCCGGGCGAATGTGGCTGATTGCTGGAACCGTTACAGCTTCCGGTTCAATCCAAATAATGGCTATTGGCAGCTTGCTATACTGACTTTTGAGTATGTAACGTAGCCCTTGTTGGCGACGTCAAAACAGTATCGGGAGGAAAGATGGCTGAAAATGGCGGAGGCGGAGGGAGCGGGGGTATTTATGCGCTACTAGTGGTCATCGTTATATTGATCGTCGCGGCTGTTCTTTTCTTTGCCTGGCAGCGAGGCAGCGGTAAAAAAGAAATCGACATTAACATCAAAGCGCCTTCCTCAGAGAGTCAAAAGAAATGATTTAGAACTACGAATGACGAATGACGAATGACGAATGACGAATGACGAATGAATACTTGCGGCAATATCGCAGGGCGGTCAAGTCATTTCTGAGATTCCTTAGCTGGTTCTTGATTCTCCTTTGATTTCGATCCATGATCGTGATTCTTAGGATGCGGGCGCGACCGTTTTTGCAGTCTTTCAAACTCGTGCTGGAGTTGCTCCAATTCTTCGTCGGAAAGATCTTCAAGATCAACCAGCGCATTGCGCGCGCCGTGCACGGCGCGAATCAATTCGTCTAATTTCAATTGAATTGCTTTGGAGTCGCGCGTTTGAGTGTTCTGGATCAGGAACACCATCAGAAACGTTATGATGGTGGTCCCCGTATTAATCACCAGTTGCCAAGTGTCTGAAAAATGGTAAATCGGGCCAGTCAGGCCCCAGGCAACGATTATCACTACCGCCAGCATAAACGCCCACGCCCTTCCTGCGGCATCCGAAGTCACTTTTGCAAGCTTTCGGAATAGATCGTTCATGTGAATCTCCTGCGCCCGGTGAAACTTCAGAAGGCATCAAAATCTTTAACGTTGGGCGCGCGTTAATTATATCTTGACGCCGGCGCAGGTAGCGCGGCCGAAACCGGCCCATCGACAGGGCTTATCGATCTTAATGACCCACGAATCGTGTTAAAGTGAATCTCTGTGAATCCTCTGTGATCTTTGTGACTCTGTGGTGAAGATGTCGACGGAGATCACCACAGAGTCACAAAGAACACAGAGGTTTCACAGAGAAAGCCGATTTGGGCAAACATCGAATGCTAATTTCCGTCATCGTAATTGCCAGAAATGAAGAACGCGAACTGGCAGAACTCCTGCCGCAATTGACGCGCGGGCATGATGTCGAAGTGATTGTGGTCGACGGCGAGAGCGGCGACGGCACTCAGGCTGTGGTTGAGCGATGCCCCTGTCGGTATCTATCCGCCCCGGCCGGCAGGGCTAGGCAGTTGAACGCCGGCGCCCGCATGGCGCAAGGCGACGTTCTCTTGTTCTTGCATGCCGACTGCCGTCTACAACAAGGATGGAAGACAGAGCTGGAAGAAGAACTGAACAATCCCGCTGTCGTCGGCGGCGCATTCTCGCTTCGAATGTCAGGCGGCTACCCGTGGGTCGACCGATTCCTTTCCTGGTCGGGAACGGTTAACGCGCGACGCAGCAACGTCTTTCTTGGTGATCACTCCATCTTTGTTCGCAAGCATATTTTTGAAAAAGCAGGGGGCTTTCCAGATATCGACCTCATGGAGGATTATTTTTTCTCCAAGAAGTTGTCCTCGCTGGGCCAGTTGGTGCAACTAAGGTCCGCATCATTGGCTTCTGCGCGGCGATTTATGGCCAATGGTTACATCAAAACCATCTTGCAGATGCGCCTGTTGCGGCTTCTAACTGCGCTGGGCTGGTCCAGCCGGCGACTTCAAAGCTGGTATCTGAACTGCTCTCGCACCTCCCGAGAGGGCCGCCGTCCGTATTGACCGTAGGGCATACGGCGCGGCCAAGCCGCAGCCAAAATTGTGCACGCACATTTTAACCACCAAGGACACCAAGGCCTGATTTGTCAGCCACTGGAATTCTCCCTTTGTGTCCTTGGTGTCCTTAGTGGTTAAAATTTCTTGTCCAAAAAACAAGATGTGAGACGTTTCTATCACGGAGAAGTTGTGAAGAAATTCAAAGAACGAAAAACGAAAGCCTCAGGCAAGCGAACCTTGGCCATCGACGTTGGCGGAACCGGGCTGAAAGCTTCAGTGCTGGACAGCAGGGGCAGGATGATGGCCGATCGAGTTCGTATCGACACGCCTTATCCCTGTCCCCCACGCGTGCTTGTCGAAGCGCTCAATAAGTTGATTAAGCCGCTCCCTGCTTTCGATCGCGTCTCTGTCGGATTTCCGGGCGTGGTGCGTGCCGGCAGGATTCTCACCGCACCGCATTTTGGAAACCACGCATGGAAAGGCTTCGATCTTGCAGCCGCTCTTTCCGCCAAGTGGGGAAAGCCGGTTCGTATCTTGAATGACGCGGACATGCAGGGACTCGCCGTGATCCGTGGAAAAGGCGTGGAACTGGTCGTCACACTGGGAACAGGGGTAGGTACCGGCCTTTACTGGCATGGACACTTGGCGCCCCATTTGGAGCTGGCACACCATCCGTTACGCAAGGGAGAAACGTATAACGAGCACGTCGGTGACAAGACGCTCAAGAAAATTGGCGTCAAGAAATGGAACAGACGTTTGCGGCGAGCCCTGGCCACGTTGCGTGTGCTGATAAATTTCGACCGGCTCTACATCGGCGGAGGCAATGCATCGAAAATCAACTTAACTCTGGATCCGGATATGAAGATCGTCTCCAATACCGCCGGAATTCTGGGCGGGGTACGCCTGTGGGAGCATCCTGTGGAGAGGATTTGAAGTACGAACTTCGAAGTGCGAATGACGAGTGCAAAGATTGCGGATTTCGGATTTCGGATTGCGGATTGCGGATTGAAGAGCGTTCGGCGTTACTTGTTGCGTATGGCGGGCAACCCTTTGGAACCCTATGAATTGCCGTTAACAGCACAAAAGATCATTTCTATAATCCGCAATCCGCAATCCGAAATCCGCAATTTGTGCATTCGCCATTCCCAATAAGTAACGCCGAACGCTCTTCAATCCGCAATCCGAAATCCGCAATCCGAAATCCGCAATCCGAAATACGCATCTACTCATTCGTCACTCGCACTTCGTACTTCGTACTTCGCAAGCTCCTTATGCAACAGCGATAGAAACAATCCGACGTCGGTGACAATTCCGATTGCCTGCGCCGAGCCGCGATCGCTCAGCTTGGTCACTGTTGCGGCGTTGATGTCCACGCAGACCGTCGTGATCCAGGAGGGAATCATGTTCCCTACCCCGATGGAATGCAACATGCTTCCGAGCATCAGGATCATATCGACGTCCTGAACGGCCTCGGCATACGCTTCCTGGGCGGCAATCAGGTCCATGATGGTTTCCGGCAGCGGCCCATCGTCCCGGATGCTGCCGGCCAGCACAAACGGAACCGCGTTCCGGACGCACTCATACATGATCCCGGATTTCAGAATTCCTGATGCCACGGCCTGTCGAATCCCGCCGGCACGATAAATCGTGTTGATGGCGCGCATGTGATTCTTATGTCCCTCACTCACAGCGATACCCGTCTCCAAATTTACACCCAGCGAGGTCTTGAAAAGCGCGTGCTCGATGTCATGTACCGCCAGCGCATTGCCGCTCAACAGAATGCTCACAAATCTTTTGCAGATGATATCGGCCAAATACGGAGCCCCACCGGTATGCACCACCACAGGGCCGGCGACCAGTCCGATGCGCCCTCCTCGGCCCTTGAGGTCATGCATCATTTGTGCCAACTTAGCTGTTGAAATCTCCACGCGCCTTTCCGTCGACACGTCGCTCGCCATGAATGCAAAGCCATAACGGTCTCGCGATTTAAACTCGGGTTGGACTCGAATTCCCTCAACGCCGCACACGACCCGATCTCCAGATCGAATGTCGCGGAGTTTCTTGCAAAAGACACCGTTGCTCTCCACCACCAGGATCGCGTCCATTCGCTGCCGTTCTACGTCGATCCACTTTCCATCGACGCGCACCTGAGTTCGATGGTTGGTTGTGGAATAGAAATCCTCAGGAACGCAGCGGTCTTGAACCACTGATTTGAGGGCAGCGTCGTGCTCCTTCAGAACGTAGCACCCGAGCGACATCAGTTCTTCAAGAAGCGAAATCAGAGAACTCTCGTCTGGAGTGTTCACCCGCAGCCGGGCGCTCGAATAGTCCTGGTTGGTGCGTCCTATCTCGAAATTGAGGATTTCAAACTGGCCCTGGTACTCGATGACCTTGTCGAAGATCTTGGTCATCAATTGCGAATCGATCAGGTGTCCGCGGGCCTCGACGACTTCGGAAGTTTTTCGGTTGTTCATCTCAGATGACTCATTTCACAGCAGCGCAAAGCCCGCATCGAATCCGGGCCACCAGCACCCACAGAGCCGCGACCGGAAGGAAGCGGCGCGCCGATGTAGGGCGTCTGCGCCACGCTAACCGGACTATTGTACATATGCCGGCTAGCCGGGACTGTCCAATTGTGCAGTAACACAGGACAATGCCGTTGCAGATACTGCTTACATCGGCGCGCCGCTTCCGCGTTGGGCGGGGTCGCGGCTCTGTGGGCGCAGCGTGGCACATATCTGCAAAACTCGCGACACAGCGAACAAAAAATGAAAAGAAATTAATTCCAAAACTGGTGGCGAAGCGGCTAGAATGGGAGAATCTTTTCAGGCTTGAAGGAGCTTACATGAGAACAACCCGACACAATTATTTAATTTCCTGTGTTGTCTTTTTTCTTGCCGTAGCATTCGCGATTGCTGACAACGGACCCCAGCATCAAGCAGTACAGACGCGTCCCATTCAACTTGGTACTTCCGGCGGGAACATCAACGATATTAGCCGGCTATTTTGTTGCAGCGGGACACTGGGTTCGCTGGTCCAAGCCGGGACCACCCAGTATATTCTGAGCAACAATCACGTTCTGGCAAAGAGTAACCAGGGCGCTGCCGGTGATCCCATTATCCAGCCCGGATTGGCCGATTTGAGCTGTGTCCAGAATGTCAGCCTCGCCGTGGCCAACTTGACTATGTTTGTCCCGATCTCATTCAAACGCAATACAACAAATACGGTGGATGCGGCGATTGCTCAGGTAATTTTCGGTGATGTCGATCCCACTGGCTCGATTTTGGATATCGGTCCTGTTAACAGCGCTACGTTGGATCCCACCGTGGGATTGGCTGTGAAAAAGAGCGGCCGTACCACTGGACTGACTGCCGGAAACATACAATCGGTAAACGTCACCGTTGACGTAACCTATAATAAACAGTGCGGCATCGGCAGCCAAACGGCGCGGTTTGTGAATCAGTTTACCATCGGCCCAGGCGGCTTCAGTGCCGGCGGAGATTCCGGTTCGTTGATCGTGGAAAACGTGCCCACACTGCCTCGACCGGTAGGACTCCTGTTTGCCGGCAGCAGTTCCATTACCGTAGCCAATCCCATCAACGCGGTTTTGTCAGCGCTTGGGGTGGGGTTTGTGGGGAGCGCCGCCTCGCTGAGCACGCCCGTCCCGGGAGGAACAGTGAAGCCGGCAGATATTGTCCGCGCCAGTGACATCAAGTCACGGCATGAAGAAGCTCTCTTTGCAGTCGAAGGCGTTCGAGGAACCGGAATAGGTGTTTCTGGCAACGAAGTCACTATAGAAGTTTACGTGGTGAAGGCCACGCCGGACCATCGACGGACTATCCCATCGTCATTGGAAGGCGTCCCGGTCCAAATCGTTGAAACCGGCGAAATTGTGGCGTACTGAAAAATCGGCCATTCGAGTTGAGACCACTCAGGGAGGCACGCGACATGCCGCGTCAGGGCGCGCCACAGGCACGGCCTGGAGCATTTAGGCCAAGGGGCGCGCTGACTCTCAGAGCCCATCCCGCTCGGCGGGACGGGCGAGAGCTTCTAGCCCTGACGACGCGGACTGATGTACATCATGCCTGTAGCCCGCCCATTCCCCCATTATTCATTCCCGCGATTATTCATGACGAACTCGGCCAAGCCCGCGGAGCGGGCGATGGAATTGTAGCCCCGGGTGGAGCGAAGCGGAACCTGGGGTTTAGAAAATCAAAAAACCATCAGAGCCCCGCTTGGCGGGGCGAAAGAAATTCCTTTGTACTCCCTCGGTTCGGTTCCGCTCAACAGCGCATCGGGAGAAGTCTGCCAGTGGGATGCAAACTCTGCCGCCGCTTTGCGGGCTCGGTTGCTTTTAGGAGAATGCGTGCAAAGCCGGACTTACCACCGACATGCAGCGTCGCAACCAACCCGAAGAAGGTACACGCATTTGCGTTTTTCCGCGTTCATTTGCGGCCATATCCCTTACGATCAGAGCTGATCTTGCTCCCTAACCTCAGACCGGACTCCGTCCCTGAATGATCCGGATCAACACGACCACGATGGCAAGGATCAACAGCAGGTGTATGAACCCACCCATCGTGTAGGAACTAACAACACCCAGCAACCACAAAATCAGAAGAATTACAAAGATTGTCCATAGCATATGGCCCCTCCTCTATCCGTGTCTCATAAAGCTACTTCTTTTTTATTTTTAAATTCGAATGCACCATCTTGACGCCTTCGACACTTTTCGCCAGCTCAACGGCGCGCTCTCTCTCCTCTTTGCTCGCAACTTCTCCTGTCAAAGTCACCATGCCATCCTTGGTATCGACACCAACATTCATTGCCGAAACCTTTTCGTCACTGGCGAATTTCATCTTTATCTTGGCAGTGATGGACGCGTCGGAAGCGATCTCGCCCATTTTCTTGGTAGCCTCCTTCGTTTCCTCACTTGCTTTCTTGGCAGCTTCGTTGATGGCGTTACCGGCATCCTTAGCTGCTTCTTTGGCTGATTCACTTGCCGATCCTGGCTTGCTGCATCCCACAGACAGGAAAAGCAATGCCAGGAGGGCGGAAGTAAAAATTAGCAATCGTTTCATATCTCAAGTCCTCCCTTCAGTAATTGAACCATGGTTCGCAACATCTTGACCCCGGCAGAGTGTGATTACTAAAATGCAGTCAAGTTAAGCACCAGGCGCAAGAGGCGCGATGAGCAGTTCTCACAAATCCTTAAGAAAATGGCCCGTCGCCGGCATGCTGCTGATATTTTGTTATGCCACGGCCGCATTGTCGGTGGCACAAAAGGACGCCGCGAAAGCAGGTCCCGTAAAGCCACCGCGGGACTATCCGGTCAAGCCAGTGCCGTTTACAGCCGTGCATTTTAGTGACGCCTTTTGGGCGCCGCGCATCGAAACGAACCGCGCAGTTACCATTCCATTCGCGTTTAAGAAATGTGAAGAGACCGGACGTGTCGATAACTTTGTGCGCGCGGCTGCCGCGCTCAGGGATGAAGCGCTCAAAGACAGGAAACTCCCCGGCTATCCGTTCGACGACACCGACCTTTATAAGGTGATCGAGGGGGCCGCGTACACATTGAGCGTCCATCCCGATCCAAAACTGGAAGCCTACATAGACAGCTTGATCGAAAAGATAGCCGCCGCGCAGGAACAAGACGGGTACCTTTATCCCGCCAGAACTATTAGTCCGGACAAGCCGCATCGTTGGGCCGGAACGAAACGCTGGGAGCTGGAGAAGGTGGATAGCCATGAGCTGTATAACCTGGGACACCTTTATGAGGCGGCAGTGGCTTACTATCAGGCCACGGGCAAGCGATCGTTGCTCGATATCGCCCTGAATACTGCCGAGTTGCTCGATAAGACTTTTGGTCCCGGCAAGCAATCCATCTGGCCCGGCCACCAGATTACGGAAATGGGTCTGGTCAAGCTATTCCGCGTCACGGGCGATGAGCGCTATCTTCACCTCGCCAAGTTTCTGCTCGATGCGCGCGGGCCGGATGGCTCGAAAGGGAGCGGCCGTACCTATAACCAGTCACACATGAAAGTGCTGGATCAGACCGAAGCAGTCGGCCACGCTGTGCGCGCCACCTACATGTATTCGGGCATGGCCGACATCGCGGCCATGACGGGCGACACCTCCTACCTTCTTCCTTTAGATAAGATCTGGGAGAACGTGGTCGGCAAGAAGCTCTACATCACCGGCGGCATCGGCGCGACCGGCTCGGGCGAGGCCTTCGGTCGCGATTACGAGCTGCCTAACATGAGCGCCTATAACGAGACCTGTGCCGCGGTTGGCAACGACTTCTGGAACCTGCGGCTATTTCTGCTTCACGCCGACGCCAAGTACATCGACGTGATGGAACGGACGCTCTACAACGGCCTGATCTCGGGCGTGTCACTCGACGGCAGGTCGTTCTTTTACCCTAATCCCCTCGAGTCCAATGGCCAGCATCAACGCAGCCCCTGGTTCGGTGTCGCATGCTGTCCCGGAAATATTACGCGCTTCATGGCCTCGGTGCCTGGCTACGTTTACGCGCAGCACGGCGACACGCTCTACGTCAATCTCTTCGTGGGGGGCACGGCTGACATCAAGATGGATGACGGCCGTGTGGTGAAGTTGGTCCAGGAGACGCGTTACCCATGGGACGGCGCCGTCAAGATGACGGTCAACCCGGACAGGCGCGGCAAGTTTACGATCAATGTGCGCATACCCGGCTGGACGCGCAATCAAGCAGTGCCCAGCGACCTGTACCGCTTCCTGGATGTGGTCGATGAGCCGGTCGAACTCAAAGTCAACGGCAAGGCCGTTCCCATCAAGTTTGAAAAGGGCTATCAGAGCCTGACTCGACAGTGGAAACAGGGCGACGTGATCGAGCTGACGTTGCCTATGCCGGTCCGCCGCGTAGTGGCCAACGGGCAAGTGGAGGCCGACCGTGGGCGCGTGGCGCTTCAGCGCGGCCCAATTGTTTATTGTGCCGAATGGCCCGACAACCCGAACGGTCGTGTGCGCAACCTGGTGTTGCCTGACAATGTGAGACTGACGGCCGGTTTTGAGCCCAACCTGCTGCGCGGAGTCGAGATCATCAAAAGCAAGGCCATTGGCTTGGTCTATGACGACCGGGGCAATGTGATCAGGAAGGAGCAGGACTTCACAGCAATCCCCTATTACGCCTGGGCGAATCGCGGCCGTGGCGAGATGGTCGTCTGGATTCCCGACACCGAGTCCAGCGCCAGGCCGTTGCCCTTTCCGACGATTGCCTCGAAGAGCAGCGTGCGCACGTCGGGCGGACAGAACCCGCACGCGATCAATGATCAGTCCGAGCCGCAATCCTCCCGAGACCCCTCCAACTCGTTCTTCCACTGGTGGCCAAAGAAAGGCACGATGGAATGGGTCCAATATACCTTCGAGAAGCCAGCCACGGTTTCCGAAACGGAGGTCTACTGGTTTGACGATACAGGAAGTGGTGAATGCCGCGTGCCTCAGTCTTGGCGCGTTCTTTACCAGGACGGCGAGAAGTGGAGACCTGTGGAGCACAACGAACTGTACAGTGTCGAAAAGGACCGTTACAACAAGGTCACCTTCAAGCCCGTGGCAACGAGCGGCCTGCGCCTCGAAGTCACGCTGCAACCCAACTGGTCCGCCGGAATTCAGGAGTGGACTGTGAAATAGAAGAATAAACCTCCCACGGGCTGTTTTATCGCGGATTATTCATGGCGAACTTTGTTCCAATGACTAGATTTAGA
>DASYPF010000282.1:0-9182 GCA_036006905.1 Acidobacteriota bacterium | reverse complement strand
GCGATCCCAATATCGCGCGGACCGCGCAAGCGGTCCCATGAGGTTCGGCAGACGTCGATGCCTCAATTCCAGGTGATGTTTTTGTCTTCTGAGCAAGGCAATGCAGGTAGTGTTCAGTCCCATGGACTTCAATGCAGGGGCAGCCGAGGAATTTGCGCAGCGAAAATGAAAGGGAAATGGGACCGCTTGCGCGGTCCAATTGGTGTGGGGCTTCGCTGCGCCAAGGGCGCTTCCGGCGGCCTGTTGGACAGGCTTCTCTTCCAAGAGACGCAGCCAGCTGCGTCTCGACAGTTCAGGCTTTTCGAGCATGAAATCTCACTCACGTTATCTTACCTTTGAGGTTGGTAAGCGCCGCGGCTACCTTAACATCACCCCTCAAGTAGAGCAGGCCGTCAAGGAAAGTGGCGTTCGAGAAGGCCTGTGCCTGGTCAACGCCATGCACATCACCGCCAGCGTTTACATCAATGATGCTGAAGATGGTCTGCTTTCCGACTACGACAATTGGCTGGAAAAACTGGCCCCTCACGAGCCCGTTAACCAATATCGTCACAACCGCACCGGCGAGGACAACGCCGATGCGCACCTGAAGCGCCAGATTATGGGACGTGAAGTGGTCGTGGCAATCACCGGCGGCAAGCTCGACTTTGGACCGTGGGAGCAGATCTTTTACGGCGAATTTGACGGCAGGCGCCGGAAGCGGGTCCTTGTGAAGATCATTGGGGAATGAACCGAAGAGGTGTTAAAATAGGCATACTGTAATCGGAGGGGAACCGGGATGCGTAGAAATACTTCGTTGGTTGCGGTCGTTGTGTCGCTGATCTTGTCAGCCGCCGTGCTTCGGGCGGAAGCTACTATCACCACTTTTTACGACAAGAACTTTGCGGAACAGAAACTCATCTTTCGATGTGTCGTCAAAGGACTGGAGGCGGGTAACAGGTACAGGATAGCTGTCGGAAGCCTGTCTCCCATCACCATGAAAGATTCGTTGGAGATTCCTCAAGGCGCAAAGATGGACAAAGAGGAAAAGAAATTCCTAGCCAAAGACATCGCCAGAATTGAGCCCAGCATCAAAGAATTGAATGCACAGGGGTTCGAAATCAATGTTCAGGAAGTTTCGCCTCAGGCAGAAGTTCGAGCGATTTTCGACGTACCGTTTAAAGAGATCGAAAAGCTGAAAGCGGGAAAGAGCCCCTTGTTCATTTACGTCAGCCGCCAGTTTGCTCCGGACGTCTTTTACATGGTCGACTACTACCAAATGGATCCGTCGAAACTGGTGAAATGAGAAAATAGCGCGGCCAGACTTTCCCACGATTCCTCTGACCGAACTCCTGCTGTCGATTTTCCCGAAAGTCGAGCGCGTTCGAAAAAGGTAAAGCCCGCGGAGCGGGCGAAGCCGCACGTTGGGCGCGCCGCAGGCGCACAGTGAAGATTGGACATTTTGAAGCGGACTCTTCAAGCTGGCCCAACGGCAGCCACAGAGCCGCGACCGGAAGGAAGCGGCGCGCCAGCCGAGGGGTCTGTGCGATGCCGCTGCGCGCAAGCGGCGAAATATTGGCGGTTATCTCATTCCGCAAGTAACTTGTATTGCCGCGCCGCTCCCTTCCGGTCGCGGTTCTGCGGCTGCCTGCACGACGTGCTTCGCACGCTCGGCGCTTCGCCGAGCTCTGGAGTTTGGACATTTCCGGGAGCCACAGGGCGCCACCCACATCAGAGCCCGGAGCGTAAGCGACGGGTCCCGCCAAGTGACAATCTGCGGGACCCGTCGCTTACGCTCCGGGCTCTGACATATCGGTGAGCTACCCACGGCAGAGCCCCCCGCACTAACGTGCGGGGCCGGGCTAGGAAAAAAGTTTGAGCGCAAGGTTCGGATAGAATTCAGCAACATGCAGGCCTTATGATCGAAAATGTCTAGAAACACACGAAAGGCCACATCAGGAGAGATCATGGGCAAAAATACCGCACTATTAATGAAGAGTTCGCACCAGGAAAAGACAACAGCGCTTACTGCCGCAGGACCGCGCCAAAAACACATCGGTTACAGCACTGACGACGATAGCCTCTGGAAAATAATCTTGGAGCGGCCAAGAAACCACAACGATGCTTTTGTTTATGCGGTACGCAGCACGGGCATTTATTGCCGGCCGTTCTGTCCAAGCAGGCGACCCCGCCGGGAGCAGGTCATCTTTTTTTCCTTCCCGGAAGCGGCAGAGCAAGCGGGGTTTCGAGCCTGCAAGCGCTGCCAGCCAAAGAGTGCCGGTCGCAGTGATCTGCAGACCCAACGAGTGCGCGCAGTCTGTAAACACATAGAAGAGAATCCGGACGAAATCCCAACCCTGTCAGCATTGGCGTCGAAAATGGGAAGCAGCCCCTTCTACTTGCAACGAGTGTTTAAGAGAATAATGGGTCTGACGCCACGCCAGTACTTCGATGCGGTTCGAACCAGACGGCTCAAGAATGAACTCAGGAGCAAAAGGAACGTTGCCGAGGCAATGTACGAGTCCGGTTATGGGTCGAGCAGTCGTTTGTACGAAAAGGGAATCTTTCATTTGGGAATGACCCCGGGCGTCTATCGAAAGGGCGGAGCTCAGATGAGGATTCGCTTTACTATTGCTGTCTCTTCTTTGGGTCGACTGCTGGTTGCGGTCACCGAACATGGCGTCTGTTCTGTCAAATTGGGCGATTCCGAAACTGCATTGAAAAACGCTCTTCACAGCGAGTATCCGGCTGCTGGAATTAGTCGCGACGATGAGGCGCTGCGGCGTTCAGTGAAAGCGATCATCAAGTACATCGATGGGCGGAGTTCTGACATTGATCTCCCCATCGACGTTAAAGCAACTGCGTTTCAGTGGCGGGTTTGGAAGCTTCTGCTCTCCATCCCCTATGGTGAAACTCGGTCTTATGCTGAAATAGCCGACGCCATCGGCCAGCCCCGGGCTGCGCGGGCCGTCGCCAGAGCCTGCGCCAGTAATCCAGTCGCCCTGCTGATCCCGTGCCATCGGGTTGTCCATAAGGACGGCACGCCGAGTGGATACCGCTGGGGTGAGAAACGGAAGCGGCTTCTTCTGTCTCGTGAATCGAGGCATTAGTCTGGATTATTCACGCACACGCCCTGACGGGCGCGGTTCTGATGCTATTGGTCGATCGTATTTCCGGCGAGGAGGGCTCATGTGGAAACGTTTCTCATTGTTTCTTGGCATATTCTTTCTGGGATCTCTCTTTTTGTGCTCGGCACAAGACAAAAGCCCGAAAATCCCGCTGATCTATGCTACGGGCGAGGCACGGCTGGAAGTTCCGCCTGACATGGTCATCGTCAACCTGGGCGTGATGACGCAGGCCAAAACCGTTGCCGAAGCGCGCCAGCAGAATGCTGCCCGAATGCAGACGGTTGTCGACGCCGTCAAAAAGCTGGGGATTCCGGCGCAGAAGATTTCAACGACCCAGTTCAGTGTCGCGCCGCAGTATGACTATAACGAAAAGCGAAATCCGCCGCGGATTGTCGGTTACAATGTCAGCAACCAGATCACGATCAAACTGGAGCAGATCGAAAAGATCTCCGACGTAATTGACACCTCTCTTGCAGCGGGCGCAAATCACGTTCAAAGCCTGGAGTTTACGTTAAAGGATCCTCGCGCGCTACGTCGGTCCGCTTATACCGAGGCCGTCAAGGATGCGCGCGCGAAAGCTGAAGCGCTGGCCGATGCTGCCGGTATTCAGTTGGGCAAGATTTACTTATTGCGCGAAAGCGGCGGACCCATTCCAATCCGGCGCTCTTATGAGCAACTGGCTATGGCCGGCAAAGCGGGGGAGGCATCAACGCCGGTTGAAAGCGGCATGGTGACGGTGCACGTAAGTGTCGAAGTGCAATTTGAGATCAAGCAATGATTGAGATTTCTCTGAAAACGGATCGTCAGATCCAACTGGTCGACATCACAGACCGGCTGCAGAAGGAGATTTCAGCCCGCGACTGGAAAAGCGGCGTCTGTCACGTTTACTGTCCTCATACGACAGCCGGTTTGTGCATTAACGAAAACGCCGATCCCGACGTGCGCCACGATTTGGAACGCGCCTACCCAAAAACTGTTCCCGACGTGCGCTTTGAACATGACGAAGGAAACACGCCGGCGCATTTTCTGTCTACCTTGATTGGTCCGTCGCTGTCGCTTTTTGTGGAAAAGGGAGAGCTGCAACTGGGACGCTGGCAGGGGGTCTTCTTTGCCGAAATGGATGGGCCAAGAACCCGCAAGGTTTGGATGAAGTGGCTCGCCGGCTAACTTATCAAGTCCGCAGGTCAGGAACAATTGCGGATTTCGGATTGCGGATTGCGGATTTTATCAATCCGTGTTTCCTTAATGCGCATTCCTCCATTCGTAATTGAGACTTGCGCGGGCTTCGGATTTCAAATTTTTTCAATCCGCAATCCGAAATCCGCAATCCGCAATTGCTCCTGATCTGCGGACCTGCGGTTTTGTTGACCAGGTTTCATTTCTCGGCTGCCGCATACAAGATAGAATTAAACACGAGTTTATAGGTACTGTGACTCTGCCCGCGGTACTGCGGCCGAAACCCAAAGAGGATCACGCGCCCCTTCCCCATATCGACCGACACGGCCGCATATCGATCCGCCAGTTTTTCCTCACCCAGCAGCCACCCGCTGGCAAGCAGATTTGACGAGGGGTATTGGATCAACGGGTGAATTTGCCGCGACGACGCCAGGCTGAATGCGGGCGACGCTTCAAACCAGATGTACGCCTTGCGATCCATGCCTGTCGTGAACAGGTTGTCGACGACCACATTGGCATTCAGAATCGATCCCGGGCCGTAAAGCTCGCGTGTCGGAACTCCGCGCGTGACGTCGTCGACGCCAAGATTCCATCTCAGCGGCAGCTTGGAAGCTTCGTTGAAGGTAATCAGCGTGCCTCCTGTCTCCACGAAGGTTTTCATATTCTTCAATCCGTCTTCGCCAGTGCCTCCGGTAAATTCCGGCGGCATCGTTCCTCTAGGATGGCCCTGAATAATTGCGCTGGGAGTTTCGCTGGGAAGAAGAATCGCATCAAAGCGGCTGTTGAGATCGCCTTTGCGAATATCGCCGTCGTGAATCGTCTGATAAGGAATGGCGAACTGTTCGAAAATCCAGCGCGTCCATCCCTCGTCCATGGAAGGAACGTAACTCTGGTACAGACCGACTCGCGGCAGATGAATCTTCATCAACGGTGAAGGAGCTTCATTCAGGCCAAGAAAATCGATTCCCAGCTCCCGGCTCAGAAGTTGAACCTGCGAAGAGAGATCTATGGCCGGTCGTGGATCCGAAGGCGAAATAAAGGCCGCGCCCCGGGAAATTTTGTCTGTGCCTCCAATAAGCAAAGCCACCTGATATCCTGCTTTCATCAGCCGATAAAGCGCTACCGTGTCATTGTTGGTGCGGCGCTCCAAAAGAAATCCAGCCCGCGCATTACCATTGTCAACCTTCCCTGGTGGAATGCCCGCCTGGTCCAAAGGCTTGGCTGAATACTTAAAAGGACCGCGAATGGTGACCGTGTCAACCCCCATCAGGTAAGGAAGAGTTTGCGCGGTCACATCATAAGGCCGCTTGGGAGGCCCACCGGGATACTCACGCAGATCCGGATAATTCTGTCGCTCAAGCAGTGTCTTGGCCCAGCTCCCGTACGGCTGCGACAGGGCAATGATGTAGCTTCCCGCCGGGTAAGAAAGCCCATCAGCGGTGAAATCCGAGGTCGCCCGCTCTATTTCCACCATCCCAAAACGAAGAGTGTCCAGCATCTGAACCGCTGCCGCAGGATCCTTCTGCTTTGCCGGAACTACAAACGCAAAAGGGTCGCTCCTGGGCCCAATTGCCTTTTTCCCCACAAGATAGAAATTCCGTAAGAATCGCTCGCGGTCATTTGCCATGGTGTAAAGCAGCGAACGAAACGCGATCAACTGATAATCGACAATGTCGCGCAGACGCCATTCGCCTCCAGGCCAGGGTTCGGGAAAATTCCAACTGGAACGCTTCGGGCTGTAGCCCCGCCCTTCGGATTCCAACTGATTAAACGAGATATTGACGGGCGTGGCGATCCGGACGCTGGCCGACTCGGTGAGAATGCGGAATCCGCCGTGATAGTTTTGATAGTGGCGGCTCGGTGTCCAGAGATCATACATGGCGTTCATTACCACGCCCTTCTTCCCGGCCGCGGTCAGGTCGGTAGCCATCGAAGCGCCCACATAAATGGACTGTTGCTGCAGGATGGGATCAATGTTGGGATCGACCGGATCCAGCCAGGGCGGCACGAAAATGCGCGCGCCTCTATCCCCCATCTGGTGGACGTCGTAAGCCACCTGCGGATGCCAGACATTGTGGAGTTTGCTGACGGTTAGACGTGTTTCGACTTGCGTGAACATGTACCAGTCGCGGTTGTTGTCGTGGCCCACATAGCGGTGATAGAGAAACGGCGGCGATGTTCCTTCATAAGGCGTTCCCAGCGTCTTGTTATACCAGTCGACGACCATATGCTGTCCGTCGGGATTGAGCGAAGGAACAAGCAAGGTGATGACATTGTTCAAAATGAGTTGAGTCTGCGGGTCGTTTTGCGTCGCCATGTTGTAAGCAAACTCCATGGCACTTTGCGCGCTGGCCGCTTCAGTCGAATGGATGTTGCAGGTGATCAGCGCAATGATCTTGGCCTCTCTCTTGATCAGTGGTTCAGCCTGAGCGTCGGTAAGGCCGCGTGGGTCTGCCAGCTTTTGGTTCATCTGCCTGAAGATGTCCAGTTTCTTTAAGTTCTCGGGCGAGGATATGTAGGCGACGATGAATGGTCTGCCGTCGGTAGTTTTTCCCAGTTCCTGAACCGTGATCCGATCGGATTCGGTGTCCAGTTTGTGAAAGTACTCGACAATCTTTGGCCAGGGCGCCAGCTTTCGGTCGGCGCCGACCCGAAAGCCGAGGAATTTTTCCGGTGGTGTGATCGGGCTTGACGGTGGCGACAGAGCGCCTATCGCCGCGGCTGAGTAAATCCATAAGAAAATGGGGAACAGTAACAAGGAAACTTTCGCTGCGAATTTCATAGGTCCTGAATCGCGAGGAAATCAGGCGTGGCTTTCTTCACCGAGCAACCTCAAAACCGACCGGATGTGCTGTTGGAGTGTTTCAAGACGCTCGGCGAGAGTCATGGAAAGCATCCATCGGATCAGCGTCAGAGCAACGCCGTCTTCGCTGTGAGTCGGTCCGTCTTCGGACAAACTCTTAAAATGATGCTTCTCAGGAAGGCCGTTCCCTTCTGTCATTGGGATTTCATGATTATTCCTTGGTCAGCCAGGGTAAATGCGGATTCCCTGACGGCGGATTTCTCCGATCAGAGTGGAGTCGCCCCGTTGGAACTCCTCAGGAGTGAAACATACTGGTTCTACCGCCCTTTCCCCCTCCCAGCATCCGAGCACCAACTCCATCCGTTTCCAGAAGGGCAGCGAGCGGAAGTGACTGGAAACCACACAGACGTCATAATCGCTCCACGTCAAGTGCTCGTTCTTAGCGCGCGAACCGAAGACATAAAGTTCGTCGACAGCAATTTCCCTTCGAAGATTACGGAGAAGTCCGTCTATCCAGTCACGTCGGATAGCTTCGACTCCGCAAAGCTCATCAGTTTCCTGGTGCATGCTTCAAGTTCCTCTACCAAAGCAAGATCGTAGAAATCTCTGGGGCTCCCCCCTATCGCATTTGGATAGCGGGCGGTGACATAATGAGGGTCTAATCGGCGGCCGCAGGCAGTTAGTTCCTCATCCACAGCAATTCCTATTTGCTTATCTTAATCGGACAACTGGCAACGAACAACGGACAACTGGTATTCTTGCCTCGTGCCTTTGAAAGTGGTTTACACCGGTGATCTTCCCTCGCTTGAAGTCCGGTTCCTGGAATCTTTAAAGACGGATCGTCGCGACAATCCTCTACACCCTGGAGTGGTTCTCAGCTCCAGCCATCTTCTTGGAACACACCTTCGGCGCCAGGCCATCCGTGCCGGAAATTCTCTCTTTAATGTTCGATTTCACACCTTCGACACCGTGTCCGCGGACCTGCTTCCGCTAGATTATCGGAAAAGAAAACTGATCAGCCCGCTGGGGGAACTCTCGCTGCTCCGGAAGATCGTGCGCTCCCACCCTGGGTATTTTGAACCTGTCCAGGACAAGAGCGGCTTTGGGTTTGCCCTTTTAGCAACCGTGCGGGACTTGATCGATGCAGGGATTGAAGAGATTCCCGGCAGGATACAAAAGACAGGAAAGCTGAAAGATATCGCGCTGATCCTCCAATCGTACCGCAAGGAAATTGCTCCCTTCATCTCGCGGTCCCGCGCTTTGGAACTGGCGGCGCACAATATCGATCAGTTTGCGGCCGTGTACGGGACTAGTTCTCTCACCGTATACGGGTTTTATGATTTTACGAGACTGCAAAGAGAGTTCTTGTCAGCGGCCGTCGAGAAATTAAGTATCACCGCATTTCTCACTTACCAGTCTGGAGAAGCTTATGCTTTTGCAGAAGCCGCGCTTCACTTTTTCCAGCAGCTTGGATTCCAGCACACGCCATTACACAAGCAAGGTCTCCCAGCGCCAGAGTCCGGCTCGACCTGTCGTGATTTAGAACTGCTGCATTCTCGCATTTTTCAGCCGGCGCAGAAGGCCTCTGAGAAAACGGCGGCAAGCAAAAACCAAAACCCGACGCCAGAGTTACGTTCCGTTTTTCAGGCTGCCGGCCGTGGCCGGCGGAAACAATTTCAAGATCCTGCCCAGGGATCGCTATTTGACACCTTGCAGAGCGAGCCCGCTTCAGACACGCAATTCCAGTTATCTGTGCCGGTGTCGACAGAGGCTACACACTCAACATTGGAAGTTCGAAATTCGAAATTCGAAATTCGAGACCCGTCATCCGACACCCGTGACCCAACCCCTGACGGAACTGTGACCCTTATCTCCGCGGCAGACGAGCCCGCGGAAATCACGGAGATCTGTCATGAAATTCAAAACTGCGCCCGAAACGGCATTGATTTTTCCGAGATGGCTGTACTGTTGCGGAACCCCGAAACTTATGTTCCGCTCGTAATCGATACTTTCACGGCTAACGGTGTTCCCTACTACATTCAGTCGGCCTTGCCGCTTTCGGAGACTCATCAGGCAAAGTCGCTGCTGCTTTTCCTGGA
>DASYPF010000281.1:0-6450 GCA_036006905.1 Acidobacteriota bacterium | reverse complement strand
TGGTCAGATGGGCGGAGTGATCGGCGGAATCATCAGCTCCACGCCCGTCGCCGTGCCCAAAGCGGCTACGCCGCAGCGCGTGCGTGTATCCCAGGGTGTCACCCAAGGGTTGCTCATTCGCAAAATACAGCCCAATTATCCACCTCTGGCTCGGCAGGCGCGCATCCAAGGTTCGGTCTTGCTGCAGGCTGTAATCAGCAAAGAGGGTGCAATCGAAAACCTGCGGCTGATCAGCGGGCATCCTATGCTCGCACCAGCAGCCCTGGAGGCTGTCAAGCAGTGGCGCTACAAGCCTTACATTCTGAATGGTGAGCCGGTCGAAGTAGAGACCCAGATAACGGTGAACTTTACGCTGTCCGGCGGCTAGAGCGCCCAATCTTCCGCAAAGATGCTTGCCCAGGCTGATGGTGGGATCTTTGCTGGAAAACGATTACGTAGCGCGTCGGTGAATCTGAAAAGTTTCTGAGGAGGAAAAGCAACTCATGTTCGTGGCCAACTTAGCAGCAGTTATCTTTAGTCATTTGCCTATGGCTGCCCTGCTTTTGCAGGAACAGGTGGGCTGGGACCCGATTTCGCTATGGCGACAGATGGGCATCGTGGCGAAAGCAGTGGTCATCATTCTGTTCATCATGTCCGGCTGGTCGATCGGTGTCATGATTGACCGGGCGATGGCATTCAACGCAGCAAGAAAGCAGTCGCGGACATTTGCTCCGGCGGTGGCTGGCGCTCTCCGCGATGGCAAGATCGACGAAGCCATCAAGGTGGCGGAGCGCAACAAGAAAAGCCATCTTGCCAAGGTCGTAACAGCGGGCCTGATGGAGTTCCGCGCACACCAGGAAAGTGGCGAAATTCCGGGCGAAACTATCGAAGCCTCCAAGCGGGCGCTGGAGCGCACCGAGGCCATCGTTCATGCCGAGCTAAAGCGCGGCTTGGGCGGTCTGGCAACCATCGGATCGACGGCTCCGTTCGTCGGGCTGTTCGGGACGGTGTTCGGCATTCTGAATGCCTTCCGCGGCATTCAGCAGGAAAAGGCCACCGGTTTGGCAGCCGTCGCAGGCGGTATTTCCGAAGCGCTGGTGACCACCGCCATCGGTTTGTTCGTGGCAATTCCAGCCGTCATGATGTTCAACTATTTAACCGGCCGAGTGGAAGCATTCGACGTGGAGATGGATAACTCCTCGAGCGAACTGATTGACTACTTCCTCAAACGGCGTGGTTTGCGTAAATAGCCTGCGGCAGGCAAGGCTACGAGCCTGAATTGCCGCACTGGTGCCCGCGGCAAAAGGTTGCCAGTAGCGGACATGAGGCCGGTATTACGCATTCACCCGCCCAATGTGTTGGGAGACGAGACATGGCAATCGCAACGCGCGACGAAGGCAAGAAGGTAAACTCCAATATCAACGTCACGCCCATGGTGGACGTGATGCTGGTATTGCTGATTATCTTCATGGTGATTACGCCCATGCTGCAGAAAGGCGTGAGCGTGGATTTGGCCAAGGTAAACAACCCGGAACAGATGCCCGATGCGGACAAAGAAGATGCGCTGATCGTGGCGGTGATGCGTGATGGAAAGATCTTCTTCGGCAACGACCAGATCGCAGTCGACCAGCTCACCAATAAGGTCAAGGATCGCCTCGCCAACCGGGTCGACAAGCGGGTCTATGTTCGCGCCGATGCCCGAGCCAAGTTCGGATCTGTGGTGGGAGTCGTGGACAACGTGCGGGCGGCAGGCGTAGATCAGCTCGGACTGTTAACTGAACAGCGGAAGGCTACGCCCAATGCTCCCGCTGCTCCAGCGGCAACGCCACCGGCAGGACAGTAGCAATCTAGGGATCAGAGGAGAATCTTATGGGAATGGCAGTCGGCCCTGGTGGAGGGCAAAGCGCTGATATCAACGTAACCCCACTTATCGATGTTTTACTCGTCTTGCTCATCATCTTCATGGTGATCACGCCATTGACCCCGAAAGGGCTCGATGCATTGGTGCCCCAGCCACCGCCGCCCAACGCACCCAAGAACAATCAGACCGACCGGACCATTGTGGTGCAGTTGATCGACCGCGGTGCTGGCCAGGCTCCGGCGGTAAAAATCAATCAGGAAGACACTACTTGGGAAAACCTTCAGGGTCGATTGACCGATATCTTCAAGACGCGCGCGGAAAAGGTGATGTTCGTAAAAGGCGATGACAATGTGCCCTTCGCCGATGTCGCCAACGTGATCGACATTGCACATGCCTCTGGCGTGGACAAGGTTGGTCTGATTACCGCCAAGATCGAAGCCGGCGGATAGTACAATCGTATCCCGCTTTGGGTTCAGCAGACGCGATTCGGGATCCTGCCGTGAATCCTGTGCCACAGGGAGATTCGGAGCGCATGAAAACTACGATACGGGTATTAGGGGCAATAGCGCTCGGGGCAGTGCTGTTGTCGGCTACGGCCTGCAATAAGCTGCGTGCGCGCGACCAGCTCAACAAGGGCGTGCAATCGTACAAGAACACTCGCTACGAAGAAGCGATTGGTCACTTTCAGCAGGCAGTATCGCTGGATTCCAGCCTGATTAATGCCCGCCTGTATCTCGCCACGGCATATGCCCAGCAATACATTCCCGGTGCAGACACAGAAGACAACAACAAGATGGCTCAACAGGCAATTGATCAGTACAAGGCGGTTCTGGAACGAGACAAAAAGAACATCAACAGCGTAAAAGGGATCGCCTATCTGTATCTGCAGATGAAGAAGTTCGAGGATGCGAAATCCTACTATCGCAAAGCTGCCGAGCTGGACCCGAACGATCCCGAAGTGTACTACTCCGTCGGTGTGATCGACTGGACAGAGTCTTTCCAGCCGCGCATGGAAGAGCGCTCGAAGTTGGGTCTAAGGCCTGAGGAGCCTCTCAAGGACAAGAAGGTGTGTGCCAGCCTCAAACAGAAGAGCTGGGATTCGATTCAGGATGGAATCGACAGTCTCAACAAGGCTTTACAGTTCCGGCCCGATTACGATGACGCGATGGCATACATGAACCTGCTCTATCGCGAAAAGGCGGACCTGGAGTGCGACGATCCGGCCGCGCGCGCCGCCGATCTGAAAACCGCCGACGAATGGGTAGATAAGACTCTGGACGTTAAAAAGCACAAAGCCGAAAAACAGCCTGGCGCTCAGGGCATCACCATGGACCAGAACAAATAAACGTGATCTCTTGGCTGAACAAGCGGCCTCTTCCAATTCGGAAGAGGCCTTATTATTTTGGAGGTTGAGGCCATTCTCCTCTCCTGTTTTCAAGCAGCACGGCCTTTGTAGCCTGCAGACGTTGATCTTGGGTGGCGCAGCGCTTCTAGCGCGGCGATAGACCTTCTGGACCAACAGGCTTTAACCACTGAGGTTCTCGAAATCTTGCATGTTCATGTCGCGGCAAACGTTAACCATGACAACGCCGGCATTCACCGATGTTTAAAAAAATCCTGATCGCGAATCGCGGCGAAATTGCCGTGCGGGTGATCCGCGCCTGCCGCGAACTCGGGGTCCTCTCTGTCGCGGTCTATTCAGATGTGGACCGCGCATCGCTGCATGTCCGTAAGGCCGATGAGGCCTATCACATCGGCAAAGCAAACGCGACCGAGTCTTACTTGAATATAGAAAAGATTGTCGATACGGCAACGCGCTGCGGCGCAGAAGCGATCCATCCGGGATATGGCTTTCTTTCTGAAAATGCAAAATTCGCCCAGGCCTGCGCAGATGCTGGCATAAAGTTCATCGGGCCATCACCGGCTTCCATAGACCTGATGGGATCAAAAACCCGTGCTCGCCGTGAAATGCAACGAGCTGGGATCCCGCTGGTGCCCGGGACTTCTGCTGGAGTCGAATCCTACGAGCAGGCGCAACAGACGGCCCGGCAGATCGGCTATCCCGTAATGCTGAAAGCGGCGGCCGGCGGTGGTGGCAAGGGCATGCGTCTCGTTCACTCCCCCGAGGAACTGAAGCCAGCCCTGGAATCGGCCCAGAGCGAAGCTGGAGGCGCTTTCGGCGATAGTGAAGTCTATCTGGAGAAGGCCATCATCAACCCGCGGCACATCGAAATGCAGATCCTCGCGGATGAGCACGGCAACGTCGTCCACCTGGGTGAGCGCGAATGTTCTCTTCAGCGCCGCCACCAGAAGGTTCTGGAAGAGGCTCCGTCGCCCATCGTAGGTGAGGAAATGAGAGAGAAAATAGGCGACGTAGCCGTGCGAGTCGCCACAGCAGCGGGCTACAGCAACGCGGGGACAATTGAGTTCCTGGTCGACGAAAACAAGAATTTCTACTTCCTGGAAATGAACACACGCCTGCAGGTGGAGCATCCGGTAACGGAACTGATCACGGGCTTGGACCTGGTGCATCTGCAGATTCGAATCGCATCCCGAGAAAAGTTGCCGTTCCAACAGGAAGAGATCCGCATTCGGGGGCATGCAATCGAATGCCGAATTTATGCCGAGGATCCGGACAATAACTTCTTTCCGAGTCCGGGCAAAATCACTCTGCTCCTGTCTCCGTCCGGCCCTGGGATTCGCCGCGACAGCGGCATGTATGAAGGCTGGACTGTCCCCTTGGAATATGACCCGCTGCTTGCAAAACTGATCGGCTATGGCACCGACCGTCAGCAGGCAGTCGGTCGGTTGCTTCGAGCGCTGAACGAATACTTCGTGGGTGGAATCAAGACGAACATTTCCCTGTTCCGACGAATCCTGAGCGATCCGGATTTTCAGGCGGGAAAGTTGGACACAGGTTTTCTTGACCGTCTCCTCGCCCGGGAAACTCCCGTGTCAGCAGACGGCAACTCTGAAATAGCCGCCATTGCCGCGGGAATCTTTGCTGTTCTGGATTCAGCGCCGAACTCCAGCCAGGTGAGCACGGGTACGCTCAGCCCGTCGAGCAACGGCATGGCCCCTTCAACCTGGAAAAAGGCAGGACGAACGGAAGCTCTACGCTAGTGCGTTACGTATTCAATCCATGAACTACGAGGTCCGCATCGATGACAAGCTGTTCCACTTGGAGTTGGACCGCTCCGAGGGCCAGTGGCACTGTAAGCTGAATGGAACCGCAATCAACATTGACGCAGTTCTAACGCGTACGAACGTCCTTTCCATCCTTCTAGAAGGAAAAGCCTACGAGATCAGACGCGAACTCACGATTAACGGCTTGCATTTGTGGGTTGGCAGCTCACGCTACTCAGCGGAGGTAAGAGATCCCCGTTCGCTCCGTCATCGCAAAGACGGTACTGTCGGCAATAAGGGTCCTCAGATGCTGACCGCTGCAATGCCGGGGAAAGTTGTGCGAGTCCTACTACAGGAAGGCGCACAGGTTGAGGCTGGTCAGGGCATCCTCGTGGTCGAGGCGATGAAGATGCAGAATGAAATCAAGTCACCGAAGGCCGGCAGAATTCAGAAAATCATGGTGGCCACCAGCCATGCGGTTAACGCGGGTGACCTCGTCGCCATCGTGGAATAAGTCTCGTCTGGGACACTACTGAACTGCTCCGTTGCTTCCCATAACCTTCTCCGCATAATAATTTTCCACCTTGGCCTGATCCCGCAGAACCTCGTAATACGCCGCCTTTAACAGCTGTTCACGGCGATCGCGCAGTTGCGCCCGGATCGCCTGCTGCACCCGTGGATCAGCCAATTCGCGCTGCCCCGCAGGCTCTCTTGAAATTAGTTTCACGATCTGGAAGCCAAAGAGCTGTTTTGTGGTTGGGTTGCCCACCGGAATGATCGGACTATACTGCCCCGGCTTCAATTTCACGATTGCGCTGCCAGCCTCAGTATGCATCGAGGACTCCGGCTGAAAACCCAGATCACCGCCGTTGGCAGAAGTGTCCATGTCCTCGGAAAAATTCATCGCCAGCGTGGCAAAGTCGTCGCCGCTCTCAAGCCGGTTCTGAATCATCTGGATTTTTTTTCGAGCTTCAGCCTCGTTCCGAGCCTTATCGTTCTTGAGATTACGAACCTGCGGGTTTGGCGTCGCCGTTACCAGAATGCGTGCCAGATGATACTGAGGCTCAATGAGATTGAATTCTGAGCGATGAGAGTTGTAGTACGAGCTGATGTCCTGGTCGGTCACCGTAATCTTGGATGAGATTTCCTTGTTGAGTACCTTCTCGACTGTCAGCGAGCGCCGCAAATCCCGCTTGAAATCATCTAGCGTAATCTTCTTTTCCTGTAATCTCTTGTCGAATTCTTCCTTGGTATAAGGCGATTTGATTTCATTGAGCTTGCTTTCCACTTCGTCGTCTGTCGCCAGCAACCCCAGTTTTTCAGCGCGACGCATCAATATCTCATTGTCGATCAACTCCTTCAGGATGCTCAAACGCAAGCTGGTGGCCTGCTCGCCGGCCGGCTGCTGGTCTGAACCAGACGTCTGATTCTGATAATACTTATCGACGTCGGCACGGTAGATTTTGCGCCCATCCACGGAGGCG
>DASYPF010000280.1:0-5744 GCA_036006905.1 Acidobacteriota bacterium | reverse complement strand
GTGGCAACGAGCGGCCTGCGCCTCGAAGTCACGCTGCAACCCAACTGGTCCGCCGGAATTCAGGAGTGGACTGTGAAATAGAAGAATAAACTTTTCACGGCTGTTTTATCGCGGATTATTCATGGCGAACTTTGTTCCAATGACTAGATTTAGACACAAAACCGTCTACGTTCACGATCACGTCCACGTCCACGAGCACGACAACGAGAACGTGGTCGTCGACGTGGACGTGGGCGTCCCCAGTGTTCACCGTGGTTCAGTCTTTCTCTACGGAACAATCCTGAGCGAGGTAATCGTAGGCGCGGACGTGATCGTGGCCCTAGTCGGTCTTGAACATGTCGAACTGGAAAAACGATGAATAAAATTCAACATTTTTAGGAACTGATAACATAAATATTCGCCGCAGAGACGCAGGAATTAAGAATTGAGAATTAAGAATTAAAAATCGAGGTTTAAGAAGTACTAGGTACGAATGACCAATGCCGCTTTTCGCTAATCGTCATTTGTCATTCGTCACTCGTCATTCGTACTTCTTCATTGTTAATTCTCAATTCTTAATTCCTGCGTCTCTGCGGTGAATATTTATGAAAAATCCCGGATTTATCGGATCAAGTTCATGTGAGGATCATGAGCCGGACTTTAAATAGGCAGGCCGCAGCCGACCTGAGCGCGTTGCTTGCACCACTCCGCCGCCTGCATGAGCACGTGCGTGAGACAGTGATAGCCGCGTGCGAGCAAGCGGGATCTGAAGATCTGGCCCGCGTAGACGACGATACCTCAGAAGGCGACACCATCTATGCGGTCGACCGGATCAGCGAGCATTCGCTCATTGATGTTTTCGAAACTGAGATCGCCTCCGTCGCCCCGCTCGTTCTGATCGGTGAAGGCCTCAGCGGCGGACAACTTGTCTTGCCCCGGGGCGCAGCAGAATCGGATGCGGTCTGGCGAGTCATTGTTGATCCGATCGACGGAACGCGGGGATTGATGTATCAGAAGCGGAGCGCGTGGGTGTTGACCGGGGTCGCGCCGAATCGCGGCGGCCAAACCAGCCTGCGCGACATCGTATTAGCAGTGCAGACGGAGATTCCACTTGTCAAACAGCATCTCTGCGATTCACTCTGGGCCATCGCCGGCGAGTGCCTGGGGGCGGAACGTTACAACCGGCTGACCGGCGAACGCCAGCCGCTGCGTCTCCAGCCTTCAAGCGCGCGCACGATCCGGCACGGTTTTGCCGGTCTGGCTCGTTTCTTTCCGGGAGCGCGCGAAGAACTGGCCGCCATTGACGAAGAGATAGTACACGGAGCGCTGGGAGACGCAATACCGGGCAAAGCGCATTGTTTCGAAGATCAGTATCTGTCCAGTGCCGGACAACTGTACGAGCTGATGGCAGGGCATGATCGCTTTATCGCCGATCTGCGCCCGCTGATGGAGCCCCTGCTCAGGCGTCGTGGCTTTGCGCTCGGGATCTGCTGCCACCCTTATGACTTGTGCAGCGAGCTGATTGCACGCGAGATGGGTGTCATCGTGACTGACGAGCGCGGTGAGCCGTTGCGCGCGCCACTTAATGTCCAGGCCGAAATTGCGTGGGCGGGCTACGCAAATAGACACATCCGAGAGGAGATCGAACCGTTGCTCCAGCGTGCGTTAAACAAGCGCGGCTTGTTAAATAACGTAATTTGATCCTTGAAAGGATAGGGGTTAAAGTAAGAGCGGTAAGTTTCTACTTCCACCAGGACTGGATCCATGACGCGGAAATGATCTACCCACACCGAGGAATCAACCAGAATCACTGCTTGTGCCCGCCGCGCCTTCTTGGCGGAACCTTAAAATTAGGCATGGTGCCCCCAAGCGCAGCGAGTCTCCGAGCCGCCTCCTTAGCGATCAGCTCACGCAGACCAGCGCGGACCAACGCCGTTTTCTCTTGGATTCCGGTGTACTCGCGTGCCTCGCGAATTAATTCGTCATCAAGGTTCAGAGTCGTTCTCATATGCATGAATATACACAAATGATGCAGATGAAACAAAGCTCAACGTTGAAGTACTACTAACGGCTAGTCTCTCTGCCAGCGACGATTTTTATGTCGACCATGAAGCGGTCCAGCAGGCGAGGTGGCGGTTTTTCTCGTGGGCGTGAACGTGGACGTGGTCGTGGTCGTGCACGTGAACGGCTTTTGGCTTGCGCCCAAATAGTACCCGGGCTGACAAAAAACCGATCACGAGCACGTGCACGTCAACGTCCACGTCCACGTCTGTCCAAGTTACGAACTCTAAAAATGCTAATTTGGACAGGCGTGTTCGTGAACGTGAACGTTGTCGTGATCGGCTTTTATTGGGTTGCGGCTTTGCCGCGCCAGGACTTCGTAGTGAATATTTGTCAATAATCCGGGCACAAAGGCGGGACGGGCTCGGATATTCTAATTTGCTTTTTCAAGCATCATGTATCGCGTCATCCATGGCACAACCGACAACCTGCCCGATGTCGCCGCTTTTGTCGAGACCCTGAACGGGCTTGAACATAGTCCGGTGCGGGAGGCGCGGCGGCTGTTTGACCCGGAAGCCGAACTCGTTGTCACGCGCGCGCCCGGCCGGCTGGATGTCATGGGAGGGATCGCAGATTACTCCGGCTCGCTCGTGTTGCAGTTGCCCCTGCAACAAGCGACTTTGGTAGCACTGCAGCGCGATCCTTCCCGCCGGCTCACCATTATCAGCCTGTTGGAAGATTCCAGCCAGAAGCTGGCATTTGAAATGTCTCTGGCTGAATGGGAAACCGCAGACGGGCCGATCGACTACGACATAGCCCGAAGTCGATTCCTGAGCGATCCGGCGCGGCACTGGGCAGCGTACGTGGCGGGTGTGTTCCTGGTGCTGATGCGCGAGAGGGACATCCGTTTTCTCCAGGGAGCGCGCATTCTGATCGCTTCCCAGGTACCGCAAGGCAAAGGAGTGAGTTCGTCCGCCTCCCTCGAAGTGGCCGTAATGCAGGCTGTCGCTGCTGCGTTCGAAGTACGTATGGAGGCACGCGAGATGGCGCTTTTGTGCCAAAGAGCCGAGAATCTCGTTGCCGGCGCGCCGTGCGGCGTCATGGATCAAATGACCTCCGTATGCGGTCAGGCCAACTGCCTGCTTGCGCTGCTCTGCCAACCCGCCGAATTGTGCGGAATGATTGTTATTCCAGATCAGATTGCTTTTTGGGGATTGGATTCCGGAGTGCGACATGCCGTCTCGGGCGCCGATTATGGTTCCGTGCGCGTCGGGACATTTATGGGATATCGAATCCTCGCCGACCTGGCCGGTTTCAAGGTGCGGGAGACATCCACAGAAACTGTGCAGATCGACGACCCGCGCTGGAGCGGCTACCTGGCCAACGTCATGCCTTCGGAATTTGAGCAGACTTACGCCGCTCATTTGCCGGAACGGATCAGCGGCGCCGACTTCCTATCCTCTTATCGAGGCACCACGGATCCGGTCACGCGAGTCGCTCCCGATCGCAGCTATGCCGTCCGAGTGCCGACGGCTCACGCCATCTACGAACATAACCGCGTGCGCCTTTTCATTGAACTGGTCGACGCCGGCGTGACCGAACGCCGGATGAAACTGCTGGGAGAGTTGATGTATCAGTCGCACTCAAGCTACTCGGCCTGCGGACTGGGATCAGCGAGGACGGACCGCCTCGTCCAGCTTGTACGCCAAGCCGGCGCGGCTCAGGGGCTATACGGCGCCAAGATTACAGGTGGCGGCAGTGGTGGAACTGTCGCCGTGCTCGGCCGCCGCGATGCCGCCGAAACCGTGATGGAGCTGGCCGACAAATACGCTCAAGAGACCGGCTATCGGCCGTACATTTTCTCTGAGTCCTCGCCCGGCAGCGCCGCGTTCGGCCACTTGAAATTGAGGAACTGGTAACACGGGCCCTGTTTCTTGTCGGGATGTGCTCACTGCATCAAATCCTGACAAGGTAGCCACAGTAGCTATATAGTATGGCTACATGACTAGCAAAACTCAGGTCGGCATCAAAGAACTCAAAGATAGAGCGTCGGCGGTGGTCGACCGCGTTGTTCGAAGCGGGCGGCCTGTAACTCACATCGGACAGAAAGCAACACAGAGCGTTTACGGCCGAGGGATTCGAAGGTCTGATCTTATCATGAGAGAATTCACGCGTGCGCCTCTGTAAATCTTGGCGCCTGATTGTCTTAATGTCCGGCTTCTTAGCCGGCTGTGCCAAGCCGGAAGAAGCCAAGATTGAAGCAATCGGCGGTGGCACTCAGACTCCGCTTCACTTTCACATGCAATCTCTGTCTGGAGTTCGCGACGGTGACCTCCTTAAAGCCAGACTGGTATTTGACGGCGGCGCTTCATCCCTGGTGATGAATCTGATTTTTCGTATTGGAGTGCCCACTCGCCTGGAATTGGGAAACTACCGCTGGGAAAGAAAGAGCGAGCTTCTTGAAGGGAAGGTCCGCGCCCTCTCTGTAACTTTCCTTGGAGGCCAAGCGGACCGACCCAGCCTGGGAGGTGTTTTTGAACTGCTGTCGCCCGAAGGTGTCACACTGTACAAAGTCACCCTGCCTACGCACATTATCTCCAGGAAAGCCGCGCGGGAGACGGTAACTCCTTACTGAAATCCTACATTTGACCGCCTCAAAGGACAGCACGAGAGCCGTCATAGAGAGGATTTTGAGAACTGGCTGCCCGGCAAGGATTCGAACCTCGATAACCTGGTCCAGAGCCAGGCGTGTTGCCGTTACACCACCGGGCAGCAACGCAGAAGAGAGAAATTTTAAAGCAAAGGCGGGTGGAAGAACCAGCGGAAATTATTACAGATTGCCCCATGGCGGATTGTTCCCATTGCGGACTGCGGATTTCGGATTGCGGATTTTTCAGATTGCGGAATGCGGATTTCGGATTGCGGATTACTTAAGGCTCAGAACGTGAGAAGAAATTCACCGCGAAGGCGCGAAGGCCGCGAAGCTAATAGGCGTGCCTCGCCCCTCAAACCGGGTAAACAATTGACACAAGTGTGCGTCGATCAAAATTCGTAGATACTAAAATCAAAACTCTTCGCGCTCTTCGCGCCTTCGCGGTGAATTTCTTCACAGCTTCTCATCGCAGGGGAACCCCGCTAAAAGAGGACCCCCCAACTTGATGCTCGGGTTCGAGAGGAAATGAGGAGAAGAGATGAGTGATCACAACACAGATGAATTCACTTCAATCCGAAATCCGCAATCTGCAATCCGCAATTGAAATGTCATTCTGTTCTTTGGCGAGTCCCACCGGCGGCGCCGGTCTTCGACGCGACTTGCAGGCGAGCGGTTGCTTCTTCCAGCGCAACCCGGGCGGCGGCGTAATCGGTATTTGGGTCTTGCGATTTCAACTCCATTTCTGCTTCTTCTTTGGCTTCCTGAGCACGCGATACATCAATCTGGTCAGGCCTCTCAGCTACCTCCGCAAGCACAGACACGTGGTCCGGCAGCACTTCTACAAAACCCCAAGAGCAAAAAAGGTAACTGCGCTGGTCTCCTTGCCGGTACATGATCTCGCCAATTCTCAGCTCGGACAACAAGGGCGCATGGCCCGGAAGAATTCCCAGATATCCATTCTCTCCCGGAACCGAAACCTCATCCACTTCGCCGGAAAACAGAGGGCGGTCGGGGATGACAATGTCTAGTTTGATTTTGTCGGGTAGTGCGGCCATATTAGCTATATCGCATTAGGAGTGTTCGAATTGCGGATTTCGGATTGCGGATTGCG
>DASYPF010000279.1:0-10942 GCA_036006905.1 Acidobacteriota bacterium | reverse complement strand
GGGCCGGGCTCATGGCGTGGAAAAATGATCGCTGGCCCCAGGGCTCCGCAAGCTCCGCCCTGGGCTTTATTCTTGCGCCCAGCCAAAAAGCGGCCGGGCTGGTCCGCTTTCGAGGACTGGGAAAATGTAGAAACTCCAGGGACCGCTTGCGCGGTCCGGGTGACATTGGGTGGCCAGACCGGGGGTGCCTGGCGCTTTGCGCGTCGGCACCCCCGGCTACTGCTATTCGTCCGCTTCGCGGATAAGGCAGCGCTGCTTTTCAGAGCTGCGGGGAACACTGGGGACACGGGGATTAGAAACGACCGCTCAATTGCCCTGATGTTGTTGATACAAGATCCTTATCTCCCCGTGTCCCCAGTGTTCCCCGTGGTTTAATTTTTTTGAGCTCACAGAGCATTAACAGAGATTTACCCACTCAGCCACTCACAAAGCTCGGCGCGGCTTCAGCACCACGGCTGCCAACGGAGGCAGCGTCATTTCCAGCGAGTAGGGCCGGCCCGACCATTCCACAGACTGCGAAGCAATTCCTCCCAGGTTTCCCATGTTGCTGCCGCCGTACTCGGCAGAGTCGCTGTTGAGGATCTCAACGTAGAACGCAGGTTCGGGAACTCCCACACGGTAGCCGAGCCTCGGTACCGGCGTAAAGTTGAGCACGAAGATCAAATAGTTGTCGGAATCCTTGCCCTTCCGGATGAAGGAAATTGTACTTCCTTCCCAATCGTGAAAATCGATCCACTCGAATCCGCGATCCTCAAAGTCGATTTCATATAGGGCGGGTTCGCTTCGGTACATCCGGTTCAGATCTTTGATGAATCTCTGAAGCCGTTGGTGTGACTCGTACCGTAGAAGGTGCCAATCTAAACTTCGATCGTGAGCCCACTCGTTCCATTGTCCAAATTCGCCTCCCATAAAGAGCAGCTTCTTACCCGGGTGGCCGTACATGTAGGCGTAGAGCAGCCGGAGGTTAGCAAATTTCTTCCAGGAGTCTCCAGGCATTTTGTCCAGCAGTGCCCGCTTGCCATGCACCACCTCGTCATGAGAGAGCGGGAGGATGAAGTTCTCGTTGAACGCATAAATCAGACTGAAGCTCAATCCGCTATGGTGGTACTTCCGATGAATCGGATCTTTCGACATGTAAAGCAAGGTATCGTTCATCCACCCCATGTTCCACTTGAAGCCGAAACCCAAACCGCCTGCGTAAGTCGGGCGAGACACCATAGGCCAGGCAGTCGATTCTTCTGCGGCCGTGATAACGCCCTGCTGCTGGCCATGCATGAGCACGTTGAATCTCTTTATGAAATTGATTGCTTCAAGATTTTCATTGCCACCGAGCGCATTGGGTAGCCACTCTCCCGGCTGCCTTGAATAATCCAAGTAAAGCATCGAGGCGACAGCATCCACTCTAAGCCCATCGACGTGGTATTTCTCCACCCAGAACAGAGCATTGCCCAGCAAGAAGTTTTGCACTTCATTTCGGCCATAATTGAAAATCAGCGTTCCCCAGTCCTGGTGCTCTCCCTTTCTTGGATCGGCATGCTCGTAAAGATGCGTCCCGTCGAAATACGCCAGCCCGTGTGTATCTTTAGGGAAATGGGCCGGGACCCAATCCAGCAACACGCCGATGTTGTTGCCATGGCAGTAATCGACAAAGTACATGAAGTCTGCCGGCCTGCCAAACCTGCTGGTGGGAGCGTAATATCCGATGGTTTGATAGCCCCAGCTTCCATCGAAGGGATGTTCCATGACGGGCAGCAATTCGATGTGCGTATAACCCATTTCCTTGACGTAATCGACAAGCCGGTGGGCCAGTTCGCGGTAAGTTAAATAACGATTTCCTTCCTCCGGTACCCGCATCCATGAACCGAGGTGCACTTCATAAATGGAGATGGGAGCGTCAAGGGCATTGCTGCCGGCCCGATGCTCTACCCACTGATCGTCATTCCAGCGATAGCTGTCGATGTTTTGAACGATGGCAGCGGTCTTGGGACGGCGCTCAAAATAGAAGCCGTACGGGTCGGTCTTCAGAGTGACATAGTCATGGGTCCGTGATTTGATCTCGAACTTGTAAAGATTGTCTTCGTATAGATCCGGGATAAAAATCTCCCAGATCCCGGTGCTGCCGCGCACGCGCATCGCATGTTGTCGCCCATCCCAATGATTAAAGTCTCCAACGATGCTCACCCGTTTGGCGTTGGGAGCCCAGACAGCAAAGTGCGTTCCGCGAATGCCGCTGATTTCCCGCAGGTGAGCGCCCAGTTTTTCATAATTGCGGTAATGGGTTCCTTCTGCCATCAGATGAAGGTCGAAATCTGAAAGGACGGGAGGAAAACTGTAGGGATCGTGAAATTCCCAGGTATCGCCGAATGCGTTGACCGCCTTGAGGCGATAAGGAAACCATTCCTCATCTTCCAGGGCCAGCTCGAAGAACCCTTCTTTGCGAATTTTCTTCATCTCCTGCTGCCGGCCGGGACTTCGTGCATCGATGACCCAGACGCGCTCAGCATCGGGAACAAAGGCGCTGACAATCAGACCCTTTTTGTGTTCTGCGCTGAGCTGATGCATTCCCAACACGCTAAAGGGATCGTGGTGCTCGGCCCTGACGACAAGGTCAATGTCTGTGGTTGTAGTAGCGATGGGAGCGCTCCTTGATGTGACGCGTATTCATTTTACGCTAGTCGGAGGCCATCAGCCATCAGTGGTCAGCTATCAGCCGTCAGCTATCAGCTATCAGCCATCAGCCGTCAGCTATCAGCTATCAGCGACTGGTGATCAGCCATGAACTACTTGTCGAAGCACGATACTGGCGAATAGCTAAGAGTGGAAGGTAAGCACTGATGGCTGAGAGCTGACGGTTGATAGCTTAGCTGAGAACTGATCGCTGATCGCTGATAGCTGACGGCTGACAGCTGATAGCTTAGATACCTGACGGCTGATAGCTAATGCCTGATGACCGATGACTGATGACTTGAATACGGCACTGTGGCATCATCATCGACTCTATGAATGACGTTGCTCCTATTCAGGTTGAAGGATTAATCAAGAATTATGGTGACTTTCAGGCAGTCGGTGGAATCGACTTCGAGGTGCGCGCCGGTGAAGTATTCGGGCTTCTCGGCCCCAATGGTGCGGGAAAGACGACTACAGTGGAAATCCTCGAAGGACTGCGCCCTCGTAATGGCGGGCGCGTTTCTGTACTGGGATTTGATCCGGGGAAGCAGAGCAGAAAGCTGAAAGATCGGATTGGAGTGTGCCTGCAGGCCACCAATCTTCCAGAAAAGATCAAGGTGACCGAAGCGCTCGATCTGTTTGCCAGTTTCCATTCTCGGACTCTGCAGCCAGGCACGCTTTTGGAACGCCTGCAGTTGGAAGGCAAGCGCGACAGCTTTTATTCCCAGCTCTCCGGCGGCCAAAAGCAGCGGCTCGCTCTGGCGCTGGCGCTGCTGAATGACCCGCAGGTGTTGTTTCTGGATGAGCCTACCGCGGGACTGGATCCGCAGGCGCGCCATGGGATTCATGAATTAGTGCAGGACTTTCGAAAAGAGCAGAGAACGATTCTCCTTACCACCCATTACATCGAAGAGGCGGAGAAGCTGTGTGACCGAGTCGCCATAATTGATGGAGGGAAGATCATTGCCATAGGAACTCCGCAAGAAATTCAGGCTCGGACTTCCGGGCGTTCTATTATTGAAATCCGCTGCGAGCAGCCCCTTCCTGGTGCGGAACCACCCGCGTGGACTGATGCGGAAAAAGTAACCATCGGAGAAGGCCGAAGAGCAATCACGGTGGTTTCCGCGCGCCCGGCGCGAACGCTTGTCGAGATGGTCAAATGGATTGATCAGCAGGGCATTGACCTTTCCGACGTGCATTTGAAACGGCCGTCGTTGGAAGACGTCTTCATTGAACTCACCGGTAGGAGTTTGCGCGAATGAGAAGTTATCTGGCGCTGGTAAGAATTGACTTGAAGCTGGCGCTGCGAAATCGATCCGTCCTATTCTTCAATTATCTGTTTCCGCTGATTTTCTTTTTTGTTTTTGGGGGGATGATGGGAGGCCGCCAGCCAGGATCGATGCCTTATATAGTCAGCATGGTGTTGGTTTTGGGGATACTCGGAAACGGCCTCTTTGGAGCCGGCATGAGGGCCGTGCAGGAGAGGGAAGCCAATATCCTGCGGCGCTTCAAAGTGGCGCCCATTTCTCCGGCGCCGATCCTGGTCGCTTCGTTGATCACCGGCTGGGTGATTTACCTTCCCTCGGTGATTCTGGTCCTCTCGCTGGCCCATCTGGTCTATCGCATGCCGATTCCTCAAAACCTGATATCACTTTTTGGCGTGGTGACACTGGGGGTTTTGACTTTCCGGAGTCTAGGGCTGATTTTGGCTTCTGTGGCCAATTCCATGCAGGAGAGTCAGATCTTAATTCAGTTATTTTACATGCCGATGCTGTTTCTCAGCGGCGCGACATTTCCGCTTGCCCTGCTCCCTTTGTGGGCCAAGATCACAGCGCAGTTTCTGCCGGCATCTTATCTGGTAACAGCGTTTCAGGGGATCTTCCTCCGCCATGAAAGCTTCTTTGAGAACCGCACGGCGGCCGCAGCGCTGGTGGCTGCGTTGCTGCTGGCATTCTTCATTTCCGTGCAACTGTTCCGCTGGGAGAAGGAAGAAAAGATCCGCCCGGCAGCCAAGCTATGGGTGGTGGCGGTGCTTGTTCCCTTCATCGTTCTAGGCGTTTACCAATCTCACAGCGGCGAGTTCCTTAATAAAGCAAATGCGCTGTATCAGCAGATGCAGCATTCGGGCCGGAAATGAATCCGTCGCTCAAGGCTGAGCCGCGCGCGTAAGGGCGGATTATTCGCAAATTTTTGTAGCGAGAAGAAAAGCCGCGCAGCGGCGCAGAGAATTGTAGCCGAGGCCGTGAGGCCTCGGTCAGGCGTCCCCAGACAGGTGGAGCCGCGTAGCGGCGACGGAATTCGATGTGCGGGATGCCTGCAATTGATTGTGTATTTGCACATCAAAAACACTCTGTCGCCGCTACGCGGCTGGTCATTTTCGGGGACACCTGACCGAGGCCTCACGGCCTCGGCTACAATTCTCTTCGCCGCTGCGCGGCTCGCTTCTTGCTTACAAGAGATTTGTAATCCGCGTAAGCAACCGGACACTCGATGTAGCACTCCGCCCTCAGTTGGAAAGGTATCTATTGTGGCACCACGTTCTTACAAACCGACAGCGACACGATCGTAATTGACTGCCCGTTTCACGCCTGTTAAGTTGCCACTTCCATGAGTACAACTGCAGAGCCGATCGCAACTCGAGCCGACGCCAAGCTAGTCCGAGGCCTCGGCCTTTTTGATTCCACGATGATTATTTCCGGGTCGATGATCGGCTCGGGGATTTTCATCGTTTCCGCCGACATCTCCCGCACAGTGGGTCACCCCTGGTTGTTGCTGGGTGTCTGGATAATGACCGGCGTCATGACGGTTTTGGCCGCGCTGTCGTATGGTGAGCTTGCAGCCGCCATGCCGAAAGCCGGGGGCCAATACCTCTACTTGCGCGAGGCCTTTTCTCCGCTCTTTGGATTCCTTTACGGTTGGACTCTGTTTACCGTCATTCAGACGGGAACTATCGCGGCCGTGGCGGTGGCATTCGGAAAATTTCTCGGCGTCTTCTGGCCGTGGGTGTCCAGCACGAATGTTCTGTTTCACCTTCCTTTGGGTTTCACGGAGATTCCGTTCAACACTCAGGAACTGGTCGGGATCGTCGTCGTGGTGCTTCTCACTTGGGTAAACACGCGCGGCCTGCGCGCCGGCGCGACCGTGCAAAACATCTTCACCGTTTGCAAGATCGGATCGCTTCTGTTGGTCGTCGTGCTCGGCCTTGCGCTTGGGAAAGCCGACAACTCCGGCGCCTACGCGCAGCCGATCGCCTGGAGCTGGAACTTGCTGGGACTGTGTGCGGCGGCAATGGTTGGAGCTTTGTTTTCTGCAGACGCCTGGAATAACATCACCTTCACCGCCGGTGAAGTCACCAATCCCCGAAGGAACCTCCCGCTCTCGCTCGCTCTGGGGACGTCTCTGGTGATCGCCCTTTACGTATTGGCCAATTTCGGCTACCTGCATACTTTGACCTTCGATCAGATCGCGCATGCGCCGGAAGACCGTGTGGGAGCCTATGCATTTGAGATTCTCTTCGGCTCCTGGGGCCGCAGCCTGATTTCAGGCGCGATATTGATTTCGACTTTTGGCTGTATCAACGGGTTGATTCTTTCCGGCGCCCGCGTCTATTACGCCATGGCCGAAGACAATCTGTTCTTCAAGAAGGCGGCCGAAATCGAACCGAAGTACCACACGCCCCGCTTTTCGCTCTGGACACAGGCAGTTTGGACCTGCCTGCTGACGATGAGCGGCACTTACAACCAGCTATTGGATTACGTGATTTTTGCCGCGCTGCTATTTTACGTTTTGACCATGGCGGGAATATTTGTGCTTCGCAAGAAGCGTCCCGATATGGAACGGCCTTACAAGGCATTTGGATACCCGGTGCTTACTGTGCTTTATATTCTGGCTGGGCTTGCGATCATGGTCTCGCTCCTGATTTACAAACCGAACTTCAGTTTTCGCGGGCTGCTGATTGTGCTCACCGGAGTGCCGGTTTACTTTTTCTGGAAGCGCAAATAATTTCGAATGTCGAATTTCGAATGTCGAATTCAGTCCCGGTCCAAGGTCGAAAGTCAAGGGTCAAAGTCGACAGGTCAACAGCCAGCCGTTTAGATCTATGAACCTGTTGACCTGCGGACCTGTGGACCTTGGGACTGCATTCGACACTCGAAATTCGACATTCGAAATTACCTTCGAAGGGAACGCAGCTCGATAAGCAACTTCTCGCGTTCTTCTTCTCCCCGCTTCCGCTCGATGAAGCTGCCAATTTGGCTCCCAATGGCTCCCAGCATCTGAAGCAGATCTTGGTCAGGCTCTCGGATTTCACGGCTAAAAAACTCAATCACCCCGCAGACTTCGCCACCAAACAGAATGGGAAAGGCAAAGGCGCCGTGCAGGCCTTCTTTATCGGCAATGGGGAGGCGCGGAAAATTTGGGTCCTGCACCACGTCGGAAATCCAGGCGGGCTTTCCGCTGCTCCACACCCGGCCGGGTAGCCCAATGCCGGGCTTGAATTGGGTCTGGCGAGTCAGCACCTCAAACTCCGGAGCCGTTACTGCCGGCACGTGCCAAACTTCTACGCAGCGTAGCACATTGGCCTGCCTGTCGGTGGTCCAGATTGCGCCCAAATCCCATTCCAGGCTTTCACAGACTGCCTGAAGGATTTTCGGCGTGGCCTCGGCAAGTGTGGGGGATTCGGCGAGCACTCGCGTTGTCGCGTACTGAGCGTTCCGCCGCCGCTCGATTTGCTTGTGATGGGTGATGTCCCGGGCATCTCCGTAGATAAGCTGACTTTGCCGGACCGGTATTGAGTTCCACAGGAGCCATTTGTAGGAGCCATCTTTGCACCGATAGCGGTTTTCGAAGCTGATCACGATGTCGCCGCTGGAGAGGTCGTCTTCGGCGTCCATGGTCGATTCCCGATCTTCTGGGTGAACGAATTCCAGATAAGGTTTGGAAAGAAGTTCGTCGGTTGTAAAGCCAAGCGTTTTTTCCCATGCCGGATTCAATCGCTTGAAGTAACCATCAAAACCGGCAATACAAAACATGTCCAGTGAGACTCTGAAGAACAGCTCGTCTTCTTCTATCCGGCGCTTCAATTCAGCGATTTCCTGGCGCAGTTTTTCATTGTCAACTTCCATTCCGGCAGTAGCTTCTCTCCCTTGAGCGTCGAAGATGTCACGGGGTTTTTCCGGCCTGTTGTCCTGGCGGTCTGACATTTTCCTTGGCTCCCGTGTGGAATGAAGGGTCTGGTTACTTTTTATTACGCCTTCTGGCGGCATTTTTCTAGGTTTTTCTGATAGGCTGCAAGCCTTGACGAGAAACGTAGCCGTAGTGCAAGATTACAAGTTTGCCATTTCACGTGGATACCCGCGTAGTGTCCTTAGTGTCCTTGGTGGTTAAAAAGCTTTTTACCACCAAGGACACAGAGGACACAAAGGGCTATGGTGATTGGCAGTTTGGGCCGTTAGCTCAGTTGGCAGAGCATCGCACTTTTAATGCGAGGGTCGATGGTTCGAGTCCATCACGGCTCATCTTTCAAGGATTGCGGATTTCGGATTGCGGATTGCGGACTTGGGATTGCGGAGTAGTCCATTGTCAGTGGTCAGTTGTCCGTTGAGACCGACAGCAGGGGCGGGAGTGCAATCCGGAATCGGGAAAATCCGAAATCCGAAATCTGCAATCCGCAATGCGAAATCCGCAATCCGCAATTGTAAGGTCCCCATCGTCTAGAGGCCTAGGACACCGCCCTTTCACGGCGGTAACCGGGGTTCGAATCCCCGTGGGGACGCCAGCGCATCTCCCTGGCGCGCGGCCGATGCCTGGTGGCTGGACGGACAGATAGGGGTCATGAGTGAGGCGTACAGCGAGATCCCACAAAAACCAACTCATGTCATAATGCTTGTGTTTCCATTTAGGCCAGATCGATCAGTTTGCGGGTGAGTTGTGGCAACTACCGACTGGAACCGTAGTTCGACCCTTCAACTTCTCCGCTATACGTTTGAGGTGCATCCATGCGAGGCAAGCATCACTACTCATTTCGGCTGCCGATTCAGACTCTGTTGGTTTGTGTCTTAGGTTGCGGTTTTCTCAATGCCCAAAAGGAGCGTCCGGGTGACGGAAACGCGCCGCTCTCGACGGCGCACAATTCCCTCAGCCAACAGTTTGCCGTGAAAAAACCGACTCTGCAGGAGGGCTTCAAGAACCGGGATGACCTCTGGCTCCTTTACTCGGAAGACTTCGACCACCTGTCCGGCGCGGCGCAGTCTTACCTGTTGCGCAAATACGGTATTCTTGAGTTTGCTGCGGTGCGGCGCGAGCGTGACAAAATCAACGATCCCGCACTGGACCTGCTTTCCCGCCACCAGAGCGAGACCAGCAGCGCCACCTTTGGTTCGAATATTGTCGTCGGTTACAACGACGCCAGCATTTCTGTCTATGGCTCCAGCATCAGTTATTCAAACGATGGCGGCCGTACCTGGAAGCAGACATCTCCTCCTCTATTTCCCTTCGGCCAGGGTTTTGGCGATCCGGTGATTGCCGTCGGACCCGACGGCGAGTTTTATCATTCGTTTTTAGCGGCCACCGGCGCCGGGAATTCCGCGGTAGCCGTGACAAGATCCGTTGACGGTGGAGCCGCTTGGGCGAGAGCGGTTAATGCGGCGTCTCAAGCAACCTCCGGTGCCAGCTTCCACGACAAGGATTGGATGACCGTTGATAAGAGCAGGAGCCAGTTTCGTGGCAGTGTTTACGTCACGTGGGTGCGCTTTACGGTCGAGCGTCTGCAGAAAAGCGGCATCGGACTGGTGCGCTCCGCAGACGGAGGGAAAACCTGGTCTCCCTTTAAGATTATCGGCAAGCCGAATAGTGATGCCGGCTTCGTCCAGGGACCAATGGTGGCCACCGGACCAGCCGGAGAGGTTTACGTCGCCTATTTCGACAGCCGCATACCCGGGATTGCGCTGGTAAAGTCAACCGACGGCGGTGACAACTTCAACGAACCGGTCGCTGTGATCCGGGACGCTTCATTGAGCACCTCAAGGATTCTAAGCGGCGGGTTTGCAACTCCACCATTTCCCAGCATCGCAGTCGACAACACCGATGGCCCGAATCGTGGGGCGGTCTACGTAACAGTAAATGTAACACCGGCGCGACCGAACGACGAAAGTGACGTCGTTCTGGTCAAATCAACCGACGGCGGCGTTAACTGGAGTAAGCCACTCAGGGTCAATGATGACGAAACGGATACTGACCAATTTCAGCCGTCCCTGGCGGTAGCCGACGACGGGGCGGTGGGCGTGATGTGGTACGATCGGCGCAATGACCCCGCGAACAACGTGCTGCTGGATGTGTACGCAGCTGTGTCTAAAGATGGTGGCAACAGCTTTCTGAAAAATCGCCGAATCACACCAGGTAGTTGGATTCTGCTGCCGACGCCATTGGACTCAAGGACGAACTACCACGGCGACTACAATCAGATTTCTGCGGGCTCGCTGGGCTTTGTCCTCAATTGGTCCGACGATGAATCGGGAATAAGCTCGGACATCTCGGTCGCCGTCCTTCCGCCGCCGTCGGACGCAGCCCTTGCGCCGCCAGATTTTGCTCTTTCGGGCAAGACACTGGCTGTCGATGTGTTCGCCGGTTCAAGCGCCACGTTTAAGCTTTCCAGTTCTCGGCTGAATGGTTTTGATGGCGCGATTGTGCTGGAAGGGAATTCCGCATATCCCGATTTCAAGTTCAAGTTTTCCTCGGCCGAGTTGAAATCGGAAACTGAATTCACGCTCACCGTCGCTGTGCCGCCGAGTGCACCGGCGGGAACTTATCCGCTGAAAGTTGTCGGGAAAGGCGCAGGACTCACTAGAGCCGAGGGACTTCGCCTCACTGTCCACAATGCCGGAGAAACGCGCGAGGCGCCTCGCGCCATTAGCGACATCCGAACTACCTTATTTCAGCCGAAGGCGGTAGTCGATGCCGGCGGCAATCTACACATCGTCAGCTTTGCCGGCAGCAACTCCAGCCGGCTGCTTTATACCCGGCATCGCGACGGCTCTCAAGTGGCGTCCTCGACGGTTTTCGATATCGACGGCTCCAGCCAGGTATCTAATCATGCAGTTGGTGTGGACACAGCGGGAAATATCACGGTAGTTTGGCAGCTGTCGAATCGCGTCACCAGAATCACCAATCTCTTTCTGAGCCGCTCTACTGACAATGGCGCAACGTTTTCCGCTCCCGTCAACGTGACGAGCAATACCACGGATCGAGTGAGCATCCTGAGGCCGTCCTTGGCGGTGGC
>DASYPF010000278.1:0-14283 GCA_036006905.1 Acidobacteriota bacterium | reverse complement strand
GGCTCCCATATCGGTACGCTACGTCGAAGGTACGATTCATGGTTTTCTCGCTTTGAGGGCCCCTAACGGCTCAGTCATTGCTTCTGGCGATCTCCTTCAGGTCAAGAAGGGCGGAGAAATGCAGAGCCGCATGCTGTTCCGCTTCAAAGACGGGTCGATATACGATGAAACCGTGACGTACACCCAGGAGCGCGTGTTCACGATGCAGAATTACCGGCTGCTGCAGCATGGGCCCGCATTCGCTGACGACACGGAGATCTCGATGGAACGCTCCGGGAGGTACCGAGTGAAAACCAAAGCCCACAAGGACGGGAAGGAGAAGGCGCTCGATGGCAGACTCGATCTGCCCTCGGATGTCTATAACGGTATGGTGATCACTGTGGTAAAGAACCTACCCAAGGGTAGGGGTGAGACCGTGCATTTGGTGGTTTTTGAGCCCACACCCCGTCTCATCCAGCTGCAGATGATCCCGGCGAGTGAGGAGAAAGTTAAGATCGGTGAGGGCACGAAGAATACAACACACTATCTGTTCAAGCCCCAGCTCGGAATCTGGCTCAAAGTTCTCGCGAAACTGCTCGGGAAGTTGCCGCCGGACTCTCATGCCTGGATAACCAATGATCAGGTGCCAGCGTTCCTAAGGGCCGATGAGCCACTATCCATATCGGGACCGATTTGGCGAATTGAACTGACAGCGCCTCGCTGGTGAACACCAAAACAGAAAAAGAATCGGGCGCAGCGGATGGCTGCGCTCGGATGATGGGTCATATTCGATCGAACATTCTTCCTCGCCACGCCGTTTACGGAGAAGTAATTTTACGATACTTCTCTGGAGAGCGACAGACGCTTTCCTCGGTTACAGTGGATAGTGTTGCTCTTATGTCGGATATGACATATAATTTCGCGCGTGAGCCCGGACGACAAACCTTTAGTCTGGCTGTTCGGACAGGTGAAGTCGCCGCCTTTCTCCAAGGAAGCCAGACTCGAGGCGGGTTTCCTACTGAGGAGACTCCAGAAGGGAGAGAGCCTGGGCATGCCGAATTCGAGGCCAATGCCTACTATCGGGGTACGCTGCCATGAACTGCGAGTGACTGACAGCGACGTAACTTGGCGCATCGTTTACCGCATCGATCCGGACGCTATCGTAATCGTGGAGGTCTTCAGCAAGAAGACCAGGGCAACTCCTCACTCAGTTATCGATGCCTGTCGTAGGCGTCTCCAGGAGTATGACAATGCGTGAAAGCAAACGAAAACGTCTTGAGGCAAAAGGGTGGAAGCTTGGAAGCGCCAAGGATTTCCTTGGTCTCTCTGCCGAAGAAGACGCATACATCGACCTGAAGCTTAGGCTCGCCGATGCCGTTCGTGCGCGTCGTCGCCGGCGACACCTGACGCAAGTGCAGTTGGCGAGAATGATGCGCTCAAGTCAGTCTCGGGTTGCGAAGATGGAAGCCGGAGATCCGTCAGTTTCGCTAGATCTTTTGATTCGGTCACTTCTGGCCCTGGGAACTTCCGAGCAGGAACTAGCTGCCATTATTCGACGCTCCAAACCAGCGGCCTGAAATCGGGAAGTCATATGAACGGGCTCTCAGAAGCCGCCGCTCAAATTTTCCTTCTTTTATTGGAGTCTCGCCTCGGCAAGAATAGTTTTGACTTAGAAGGCGACCGCGATTCAGGACACCTTCCGCATCACGCGTTGAATAGCCTTATGTAAATCCCAATCTGCCTGGAGTCGCATCCAAAACTGAGGCGAAGTCTTCAAGAAGCGTGCGAGACGCAAGGCGGTATCGGCCGTGATGCCGCGCTTGCCGAGCACGATCTCATTCAGACGGTTCAGCGAGATCCCTAGGCGGCGGGCGGTGTCGACCTGGCCGAATCCCATGGCCTAAGGAACTCATCAAGCAGGATCTCGCCGGGCGGAATAGCCGGCCCCAACCAGCTCGGGATCCCTAGTGATAGCCTTCGACGCGGACTTCATAGGCATGTCCGTGCTCCCACCGGGACGTGACGCGATATTGATCGTTGATTCGAATGCTGTACCGGTAACAGAGAAATCGGTAGCGAGTAGTAAGCCGCAGATTAACGCAGATTGACGCGGATCAACCAATGCGCTGCCGAAGCAGCCATTCGGCAGCACATTCGATATCAGCGTTCATCCGCGTGAATCCGCGGCCTATTACCTGCTCCCGGTTTCAATGTTACAGGCAACTAAAAGCTCAGGCGTAAGCCGAACCGGAATGACCTCGGGTCATTCGCGACGCTGAGGACTTTGCCGAAGTTCGAGCTATTGACATTGCCATTCGGGTTGCTGAAGTGTGGCGTGTTGCCCGCGTTGAACGCCTCGGCCCGGAATTGCATATCGAGCCCCTCGGTGAGTTTGAAAGTGCGGAACAGGCTGACATCCATATTCACCACGCGGGGTCCGCGCATGGTGTTCCGACCCACAGTGCCGAACCGGACCTCCGTGACCCGCGCAAACGCGGTGGTGTCGAAGTAGGTGCCATCGCCGAAATTGCCCAGCGTTGCGACGGTGGACTTGACCTGGTCCGGGGTCTGGATGTTGCCGCCCGGCATGTTCAACGAGGAGCCTGAAGCGCTCAGCGTATACTGTCGCCCTTGGTAGGCGCTAAAGATGCCGTTGATCTGCCAGTCTCCCAGGAGCGCCTTGCCGGGACCATTTGTGGCCCACTTCTTGCCGCGGCCGAAGGGGAGTTCGTACAAATAGGCAAGCTGCAACATGTGGGGGATGTTAAACGCCGCCGGGGCGCGGTTGCGAGAGAGCTGACTTATCGCGTTCCAGGAGAAAGTCGTCCAGTCAGCGTACTCAGCCTCAGTGATAGCCCGTGAGTAGGTGTAAGCACCCTTCAGGAAAAGGCCGCCTGCGAAGGGCCGATTGATGGTGGCCTGCAGCGCGTGATAGTTGCTGTGCGTGCGGCCATCCCACAGCCTGGTATTGGCGGTGCGTCCGAACTTGGCGAAGAGCGGTCGCCCGTTATTGCCGGAACCGGGGATTTGTGACGCGTTCAGTTGTATGAACCCAAAGCCATTGATGGATTGGGTCCCTACGTAGCCAATCGACGTTACCAGCTCGGCCGGCAGCTTTTGCTCGATGGTGAGATTCCACGACTCGATGTAGCCCCGCTTCAATGGCTTGTTAGCCTCGGGGTAGCCCATCTCGGCCGACAACGGTAGCGGAATCCTGCCCTTGCTGATGTCGGGGCAGCAGATCGATAGTATGCCGACCTTGGAGCCCAGCGGTTGGTTGGGAATACCCGCCGCCACGTAATTAGGATCCGTAGTGACAGGTTGAAAGCCGTTGACGCCACTGAAAGACCCGACAACCGTCAGCGGGTAAAATCCGCGCAGCGCCTGAGCGCCCCACGGATGCGAATGGTAGGTGATGCCATAGCCGCCTCGGATCACCGTGCTCTGTTTGATTTGATAGGCAAATCCGAAACGGGGAGCAAAGAGCTTCTTGCTGTAGCCCACGCCGTTGTCCCGGGGGATGCCGCCTTTCCCACCGACCAACACCTCGTTGGTCGCAGGATCATACGATTCGATGCCGAGGCCCTGCGAGCGCGTCCGAGTAGGGTAAAGCTCCCATCGCAGTCCCAGGTTGAGCGTCAGCTTCGGACCAACGCGCCAGCGGTCGCGAACGTAGAGAGCCCACGTATTCTCCATGCTGTCCATCTTGATGAACTGGCTACTCTTCCCGGAGGACGAGGGCGTTCCAAGCAGAAACGCCGCCATGCTATTCCAACTGTTCTCGAATGATGGAGTGCCTCCCTGGAATCCCACAGCGGCGCCGATCGCGCTGGGATTCAAGGCCGTAACGGCAGAACCGAAACCAAACGCACCGCGCGGACCATCTCCCAGCTCCGGCTGCCAGTGGTTCATCAGGTGGTGCATGAGGTCCAAGCCAAACCGGATGTCGTGATTGTCCTGAATCTTGTTGAAGTTGACGTTTAACGTGTAGGACTGGTCGTTGCGGTAAAGTGGGTTCCAGCCTTCCGCATTGCCCAACGTTGTATAGTCGGAGATGCTGAAAGCCGGCAGGCCGCTTTCCCGCCTGTCGGGACCGTTGGTCCCCGGAATCCCCAGCACGTCCGATCCGAAGTTTTTGCCCAGGTCAGGCGGTTCCACGGCCTGGCCAAATCGCGTCCAACCCACCGTCGCGTCAATCAAGAATTTGGGCGAAGCGGTGTACGTCTGCCCGATGGTCGCGACCTGCACCTGGGTGTTACCTTCACCGAGGCCGCCGCCAGTGCACAAGCCAGGGCCGCCGGCTTCACCCAAACTGAAACCACACTTAACCAGCGCCTTCATGATGCTGTACTTGACCCAGAGCTGGTGCTTTTCATTGCGGTTCCAGTTGACCTTGGCGTCGATGTTGTTGCGGTTCAGGCGCTGGTTGCCGGAGTTGAAGTAGTTGGCGGTATCCCCGGGAAGAGTTTGTACAGGAACCAGGGCCAGCAGCTTCGTCATGGGGCCGTTCAAGCGAGACGCAGGAATGACGTTGAGCGCCCCATTGGTAGAGAAGACCGAACGGCCCGTGCCGTTCAGGTTGCCGGTGAAGGGATCAAAGATCATCCCTTGCTGCAGGGGTACTGAGCCGCCCTCCGTAGTGGGAACCAGAATGGGGTTGCCATTCTTATCCTTGATCTGTGCCCCCAGCTTTCTGCTGAAATCCCCCTTGCGGAAATCAGGCGGTGGGACGGAAAAGAGCGAGGAAAAGGCCAGCCGCTCGAAGGTACCTTCCCAATCGGCGAAAAAGAACAGCTTGTTCTTCAGGATGGGTCCGCCGATGCTGCCCCCGTCGATGTTTCGGATGCTTTTGGGCTTCCTGGTTTGCTGGGCGCGATTCTCATCCCACCGGAAGGCCCGCAAGGCGCTATTGTCGTGCAAGCCGAAAAGGCTGCCGTGGAACTCGTTGGTCCCGGATTTGGTCACCACAGTGACGGCGGCGCCGCCCGTTATGCCTTGCTCGGCATCGAAGTTGTTAGTGGAGATGTTGACCGTCTCGACGCTCTCCACCGGCGCGACGTACACCGCGTGATGAGGCATCGTGACCAGAATATCGGCCGCACCGTCAAGACGAGTGTTGTTGGCGCCGCGGTCCATGCCGTTCACATTGTTGGTGAGCGAGCGCCCAGGCGTATCGGTGACGGCGTTTTGAAGGTTTCCCGGCGTGACACCTGGAACCAGGTTGATGAGGGTTTGGTAGTTGCGGTAGTTGGCAAGGGGCAGGTTCACGACCGCTCGCGATTCCAGGTTCACACTGACGTCCGCCTTCGACGTCTGGAGGACCGCCCCGCTCGCCTCCACAGTGACCGTTTCGGCGACTTGCCCCACTTGCAGGGTGATGTTGACGTGCCTGACCGTGTTTATGGAGACCACGATCCCCTTCTCCAAGTAAGTGCGAAACCCGGTCATCTTGACGCTCAGGTCGTACGTGCCTTCAAGCACGTTCGGAATTGAGTAATAGCCGGCGTCGTCGGTCGTGCCTTCTCGGGTCTGTCCGGTCTGGACATTGGTAATGCTGACGGTGGCCCCGGGCACCACCGCGCCGGTCTGATCCGTTACGCTTCCCACAACAGACCCGTAAAGGACCTGAGCATTCAAACGTTGAACGAACATGGGTGCAAGAAGAAACACAGCCACTGGGAAAGCCATGAGTAGGACTCTTGCTCTTTGAAACATGTCTCACCTCCCGTTCTAAGGCGCGGATCGTCCGATTAACGCCGCGTTTTCAACTCGCGGCTGAGCCGCGCGCGTAAGCAAGCGGACCCTCGGGATTACTCCGCTTCCGAGAAGGGCCTTTATGTTAACTTAGCGGGTGTTCCTCGGTCCTGGATGGTCCCGATTCTGCCGATTATACGTGAAGAGCATTCCCGGCGTGAAGATTTCGTTCGTGAAATTTGCACAAGAATCTGTTCGTGTGTCATTTGGAGTTCCAGGCTCTAAGCAGCTAGTAGGCGAGGGACGGGCACGTCAGCAACTGGAGAAGTTGGCGCCCCGCGAGGCGCGCCGAACCAAAACATTGAGCTCCCGGCCCCTCGGCGGGGCGCGTAACACAATGATCATGATTGACTAGCCCCCGGGGCATGCGCCCAGGCGCAAGCCCGGGCTATGAGCAGGCTGTCCGCGAAGCGGATCAATAGAAGTAGCCGGGGGTGCCGACGCGCAAAGCGCGAGGCACCCCCGGTCGGCGATTCCCAAAATAATCGGACCGCGCTAGCGGTCCCATTTTCTCGTTTTTTCTTCGCACATCCTCGCCAGACTCCAGCGTTTAAGTCAACGGGGTTGAAGAGCACCTACATTTCCTTACTCACAAGGCAAAAACATCACCTGGGACGGACGCATCGACGCCGAACCTAATGAGACCGCTTGCGCGGTCCGGGCGATATGGGGGACCGCAGACCGGGGGTGCCTCGCGCTTTGCGCGTCGGCCCCCCCGGCTACTGCTATTGGTCCGCTTCGCGGACAAGGCGCGCCTCTGGCGCGCACGCTTCCAGCGTGCTTTTTTACGAATACACACAAGCACGCAGGATGCGTGCGCTCCCAGGAGGCAGACGTCAGGAGGCAGGAATACTGTAAGATGTCATTCCCCATTCGTCATTCGCCATTCCGCATTCGTCATTCGTCATTCGCCCTTCGTACTTCGCCATTCGTCATTTGTGCCGTGTGGCCAGGTCATATACCAGGCCGGCTACACCTCCGCTCAGTGCGCCAATGCCGGCACCTTTTTTACCGCCCGCGACCGCCCCGATCAGCGCTCCGGCACCCGCGCTGCCACCAACGATTAGAGCTTCCTTTTCAAAGGAACGCTTCTTTCTCTTGCTGGTGCGCTCTTGTACGACCACTCTCCGCTCGACGACCGCCGGACGAGAATTGATAAACTCTTCCCGGCGCACGTTGCGATCAGACAACACGACCGGATACATTCCCGTCTGATCATGCATGTAGACCGGATATTCATAGTCGGAACGTTTCCTGGGAATCAGCAATTGGGCTCTCTGGCCGTTGGCCAGAGTTATTGGCACGATGGTCGCTTCCATATTGCCATCAGGTGTTGAAATCCGATCGGAATAGGCGCCGCTCAGCCCATATTTGTCCTGCAGCAATCTGACATCGATCGTGTCCTCTTTGCGCGAACAGCTCCAGAGCAACAGCATTGCCAGCAAAGCCGCCAGCACAAACCTGTACTTCTTCAGAAATGAGAAGTGCATATCTGCCTCCAAATGTTCACCGCAGAGACGCGGTAGAACAGTAACAAAAACGTCATTCGTCATCAGTCATCAGTCATCAGTCATCAGTCATCAGTCATCAGTCATCAGTCATCGGTCATCGGTTAGAAAATCTTGTTAGAAAACCAAGAAGTTCCAGCTTGCTTCGCAAAGGGTGCAAGTCCCAAATACATGACTAATGACCAATGACCTAATGACGCCTTTCGTTGTGGCTCTGCCGCTATGCCTATGCGGCAAGCGTTTTTAAATCATCGGGCTAGTGCTTCTTGATACCCTTTTTCTTACCATGTCCCACATCGCTCGCGCGGTCGCGGCCGAAATCACGATCCCTCGAACCTGGGGCATTACTGTGAATATTCGGCTTTCTGGTCTTTTTCAGTCCGACCTTCTTTCCACCACCGACATGCTTAGCCCGGGCTCGACCCAACTCACGATTCGTCGAGCCTGGGGCATTGCTGTGGATGTTGGGCCTTGGGCTTTTGCTTTGCCCTAGGCTCTTGCCGCGGCCGACATCCTCGGCTCGATCCCGACCAAAATCTCGGTCCCTGGAGCCGGGAGCGTTGCTGTGAATGTTGGGCTGTTTGTTCCTACTTTGCCCCATGCTTTTGCCGCGACCGACGTCCTCGGCACGCGCTCGGCCGAAATCACGATCCGTCGACCCAGGCGCGTTGCTATGCGTAACAGCCCGACTAAGCGGAGACGGTGGGACTTTCCGCTCCTGGCCGCGACCGCGACCTTGAGCATTAATGCTTACCGCCGAAATCAATACGAGGGTCAAAATACCTAGAATCTTCTTCATATGCCTTCCTCCCTTCGTAACTCGCTGTTTTTGGGCCGGTTAAATGAAGGGAAGGCTCAGCTTCTACTGCATTTTTCCCAGTCCAAACACCCCCCTTATAAGAATTTTAGCAGAGAATAGCGCAAAGGGCGGGGCTGAAGCTTGAGGTATGAATACTAAAAATATGCCGAACACCCTGCATCTCCAGGGGTCTTCTTACCTCAAGCTTCAGCCCAGTTCTCTGCGTTATCTCTGCGTTCTCTGCGTCTCTGCCGTGAATGTTCGTGAATGATCCCGGTTAGGTCTTGAGCAGTATACCTCACTTCACCACCGGGACTGGCCAGCGCTCGGATTCGGTCCTTGCCGCCAGGAAAATCTGCTCGAATTTAGCCAGCAGATCGGGATGCGCGTCGGCGACATTGCTGCGTTCGCCGATATCACTCTTCAGGTTATAGACCTCCAGCGGCCCACCTGCGCTGGTCCGAACCGCCTTCCACTCTCCCATGCGGAGCGCCTGCGAAAAACCGCGCTCGTGAAATTCCCAGTAAAGATACGGGTGACTCCGTTTCTGAGGCTTTCCCAGAATTGCCGGAAGCATGGAGAAGCCATCGATACCGTCGGGAGCCTTCACAGCCGCGAGTTCGGCGGCCGTGGGAAGAAAATCCCAGAATGTCCACACCTGATCGCTGACCCTTGCGGATTTAATACGGCCCGGCCACCGCGCCAGCATGGGAACGCGAATGCCGCCCTCGTACAGATCGCGTTTTATGCCGCGCAGCGGCCCGCTGCTGTGAAAGAAATCCGGATCATGCCCGCCTTCTTTATGCGGGCCGTTGTCGCTGCTGAAAAACACCAGAGTGTTGTCATCAATCCCCAAGTCCTTGAGCAGCGCGAACAACTTTCCGATGTCGCCATCCATGCGCGTGATCATGGCAGCAAAGTTCTTTTCCTTTTGAGGCCAGCTCTCTTGGGAATAGGGAGCGTCGCTGGGCACTTCCATTCCGTTGCCGGTTTGGTTTCCCAACTCATTGTTGGCGTGAGGAATGGTGTAGGCGAGATAAAGGAAGAACGGATGGTCTTTCCGCCTCCGCACAAAATCGAGAGCCTCGCGGGTGAACAGATCAGGGGAATACTCGCCTTTTTTCAGGGAGTACTTTTCTTCATTTTTCCAAAGAAAATCGGGATAGTAATTGTGAGCGTGCACCTGGTTGAGGTACCCGAAGAATTCATCAAATCCTTTCTTATTGGGAATGCCCGTCGTGCCAGGCTCTCCCAGTCCCCACTTGCCAACCAGAGCGGTGGCATATCCGGCGCGCTTTAAGATCTCGGCGACGGTGACATCTGCCGGAAGAAGCGGAACCAGCGCGTTGCCCCGCACACGCGCATGCCCGGTGTGCAGACCGGTCATCAAGGCGCAGCGAGACGGGGCGCATACCGTGCTGCCCGCGTAGCATTGAGTGAAGCGCGTCCCTTCCTGCGCCATCTTGTCCAGACTGGGCGTCTTGATGGTTTTCTGCCCATAGCACCCAAGATCGCCATAACCCAGGTCATCGGCCAGAATAAAAATGATGTTCGGCTTGCGCCCCGCCGCCTTTTTCTGCGCGGGTGCCAATGTCAATAGGGAAAAAGATACCAGCGCGATCAGTACGCCCCGCCAAATCCATCTGAGTGAAGTTTTCTTGCGCATGTGTTCTCCTGACTGATTCGTTCTTGCTTAGCATGTGGGTTGCAGGGAATACGGCCGCCATAATCCTGCAACCCGCGCTACTTCACACACCGAAACCCAACATTGTTCAAGCCCGAATCCATTGCACTCTTCTGGCGTGCCGCCACCCGGTATCCAGAACAATAATTTTCGCTGCACATCCAGGACCCGCCCCGGATCACTTTTTCTGAGCCGCCCACGGGGCCCACAGGGTCAACCGCGCCTGCGGACCGGCCGAAGTAGTCTTCCCCAAACCAGTCACTGGTCCATTCCCACACATTGCCGGTGATGTCATGCAAGCCGTAACCATTGGGCGGAAAACTTCCCACCGGCGCGATGGAGACGAAACCGTCGCTGCCCTCATCTTTCGAAGGAAAAACCCCCTGCCAGGTGTTGGCCATAAAGCGCCCGTTGGGAGTCAATTCGTTTCCCCAGGCATACTCGGCGCCGTTCAGGCCTCCTCGCGCGGCCCATTCCCACTCTGCCTCTGTGGGAAGGCGCTTGCCCGCCCATCGGGTGTAGGCCTGCGCGTCATTCCACGAGACGTGCACTACCGGGTAGTTCCATCGATTCTCAATGGAAGAGTTCGGCCCTTCCGGATGGCGCCAATCTGCACCTTGCGTCGGAGTCCATTCGTGTTTCTCCGGGAAGAAGACTCCCGACCATCCGTATTTTTCCGCCTCCGTCACATAATGGGTCGCCTCCACGAATTGCTGAAACTTTCGGTTGGTGATTTCGTAGCGATCCATCCAAAACGAGTGGACCGTAACCCGATGCACCGGCCCTTCATAGGGCAGTCCGTGATCGGTGCCCATCAGGAAGGTCCCGCCTTTGATCAAGACCATATCTTCCAGAGGCTTTTGCGTCCTCTGGCAGCCGGCGAGCAGAACCGCAACGCCGGCCAGCAGCAGAAAACTTAACCATCGATTAAGACACGTTGCTTCCCACGGAGCGGCGGACCTGCTTTTTTGTATTAGAATGTTGGATGGCATCGACACCTAAAGTCACTCACCTTTATTCTAGTTGAAAACGTATCCTTGTTGCGTAACGCTATTGTCAAGCCATCAAGGCGAGAGGTGGTTATGCCGAGAATCTTCCTGCTGTATATTTAGAAGTCGGCAGGAGGCAGTCGGCAGTAGGCAGTCGGCAGGAGGCAGACGGCAGGAGGCAGCGACGGGTCTCACCGGTGTCAGAGCCCGGAGCGTCAGCGACGGGTCCTGCCAGAGTAACAACCTCTGCCAGAGAAAGGTTTGGATCGCCGACCTACTCTGGAGGGCCGAAAATGTCAGAGCCCGAAGCGGCAGCGACGGGTCCTGCCAGAGTAACAACCCGCCAGAGGAAGGTTTGGATCGCCGACTTACTCTGGAGGGACCCGTCGCTTACGCTCCGGGCTCTGACGTTTTCGCCGCCGCGCTTGAATGGCCGGCGGCCGCAGGAGGCAGAAGGAGGTGACATTGTAGAAGCCAAGGCTAACGCGATTCCCGGTTCTTCATTCCGATTTGGAAAATATTCTTACTATGAAAACATTATCTCGAGCCGTTCGTTTTGTATTGTTGATGTTCTTCGCGATGTACATCCTGCCGTCTGCCGTCTACCTCCTGCCTCCTGCTGTCTGCCTCCTGCCTTCTGCCTTCCGCCTTTTGCCCACTGCCTACTGCCAACTGCCGGTTGGCGCGAAGCGTCTCCATCCTATCCAGTGGTCACTCAGGCTGAGTCCCGATGTAAAGGCTGTCAAGCCCGGAGAAAAGTTCAAGGTCCTGCTCACGGCGCAGATTCAGGAAGGATGGCATCTGTATTCGACAAGCCAGCCGGCGGGAGGACCCATCCCCACGCGCATTGCTTTGCCCGCCGGACAGCGTTTCGAGTTGGCCGGCAAAATTGAAGGTCCCAAACCGCAAGCTACCTTCGACAAGAATTTCGGGCTGAAGACCGAGTTTTATGAAACATCGGCGACTTTCAAGATACCGGTGAAAGTTTCCGCCGGCGCGCCGGCCGGCAAGCAGAAACTTCAGGTGACTGCGTTCTTCCAAGGTTGCAGCAGCACGCTCTGTTTGGCTCCAGTGACCGAGAAGTTGGAAGCGTCCGTCAACGTCTCGGCCCTGACAAAGAAATCGAAATGAGAAGGTTGGGCACCTCTTGTCTGGCGCTGGTTTGGGTCCTTCATTTCGGCGCCGGCCAGCCAGAGACGATTCTCCCAAAGCACGAGATGGCGCAGAGCTCACAAACGGCGGCCTCCGAGCCCCAGCGCGCCAGCCCCAAAAAAGACCGTGTGGTCCGCATCTCGGTCAATCTGGTGCGAGTCGATGCGATCGTTACCGACGGGAAAGGGCGGCAAGTGACCGATCTTGGAGCGAATGAGTTCGAAGTCTTCGAAGACGGCCGCAAACAAAAAATCACAAACCTTTCCTATGTGGTGACCGGACCGCCGGGCGCTGAAAAACCTCGTGACAACATCTCTGAGAAAAGCACTTCTCCGGTTCCATCTGTCCCTCTCCGGCCGGAACAAATACATCGAACGATGGCGCTTGTGGTCGACGATCTCGGGTTGTCCTTTGAAAGTACCGCCTTTGTGCGCCAGTCGCTGAGGAAATTTGTCGACGAGCAAATGCAGCCGGGAGATCTGGTCGCCATTATTCGCACCGGCGCCGGTATGGGCGCACTGCAACAGTTCACTTCCGACAGGAGGATTCTCAATGCAGCCATCGAACGAGTGCGATTCAACCTGGCAGGACGCGGCACCATCTCCGCTTTTTCGCCGATCGGGAATGACCCAGTTGATACTGCGCCCGAAGTGCTGAGAGCGCGCGACCCCCGAGGCGCCGCCGCTCTCAAAGATAGCAGCGAAGAAGTGAATCGGCTGCGTGAGGATATTTTTTCGGTTGGCACGCTGGGAGCGCTCAATTTTGTGATTCGGGGATTGAAGGATCTGCCGGGACGCAAATCAATAGTTTTGTTTTCAGAAGGTTTCCGGCTGTTCACTCAAGAGGGCGAAAGCAACTATCGCATTCTGGAGGCGCTGCGCCGCCTTACGGATTTGGCCAACCGCGCCGCTGCGGTGATTTACACCATTGACCCACGCGGGCTGCAGACACTCAGCCTGACGGCAGCAGACAACGTATCGGCAATGTCTGCCGCACAGATCGAAACGAGCCTGTCTGATCGCAGGAGCCAGTTATTTGAAACCCAGCATGGATTGAGTTATCTGGCGGAACAGACGGGCGGCTTTTCCATCCAAAACTCGAACGACATTAGCGTCACGCGTGTCCTTGAAGACCAGAAAGGGTACTATCTGATCGGTTACGTTCCAGAGGATGTTACTTTCAAGCCGGCTCGCGGGCGTCCCCAATTTCACAGAATCAGTGTCAAGGTCACGCGCCCCGGCTTGCATGTCCGCTCGCGCTCAGGATTTTACGGAATCGCAGATGAAGAAACAGCTCCGCCCAGTACTCCGGCGCGACGACTGCTGACGGCGCTTACTTCTCCTTTCGCTTCCGGTGATGTAAGGCTTCGTTTGACATCGCTGTTTTTCAGCGATGCTCGCGCCGGTTCTCTGGTTCGATCGTTGCTTCACATCAACGCCCGCGATCTCACATTCACAGCCGAACCGGACGGCTGGCACAAGGTGATATTGGATGTGGTTGCGGTAACGTTCGGAGATAACGGGCAGGCGGTCGATCAGATCAGCCGCCGATATACAATTCGCACCAAGGACGAAGATTACGAGCGATCGTTAAAAGGCGGTTTCGTCTATACGGTAAACGTGCCCGTCAAGAAACCGGGCGCTTACCAGTTGCGGACGGCCGTGCGCGACGACGCATCCAACCGTGTCGGCTCTGCAAACCAGTTCATCGAAGTTCCCGACATTAAGAAGGGCCGCCTCGCTTTGTCGGGCATCGTTTTAAGCGGCACCCCGATTCCTTTGCCTTCCGCAAAGCCTCAGAGTGGAAGCAATGCTTCGCCGGAAGCCGCACGTGCCGGGGCGGTTGCAGCCAGTATCCCCGAAGGTCAAATGCCTGAAATCGATCCACAGACAACGCCCGCGGTACGCAAATTTCACCATGGCTCTTCGGTGGACTACGGCTACCTGATCTACAATGCGCACCGAGACGGCGTCAGTAAACTTCCCCAGTTGGAATTACAAATGCGATTGTACCGAGAAGAGAAATTGCAGTGGACGGGTAAGGTCACTCCCTTAAACCCAGGGACCCAAGCAGACTGGAGTCGAGTAATGACAGGCGGACAACTACAGTTTGGAAAGATACTGCAACCGGGGCAGTACGTTCTGGAGATTGCCGTTTCCGACAAACTCGCCAAGGAGAAATATCGCACAGTCCGACAGTGGATCGATTTTGAAATTGTGCCGTGAGACGAAAGCCCGTCATCGGTCATCAGACATCAGTCATCGGTCATCGGTCATCGGTCATCGGTCATCAGTCATTGGTTAACAAATCATTAGGTCCGCAGGTCAGCAAGTCAGAAGATGGCGGGTTTACAAGCAATCAGTCACAACGTCGACGCCTCAGGAGTCCCATCTCGCAAACTGTGGGACTTTCTGACCT
>DASYPF010000277.1:0-3670 GCA_036006905.1 Acidobacteriota bacterium | reverse complement strand
CGCGGCTCTGTGGCTGCCTGCGACCTTAACTCGAACCAACACCCGATACCCGACACCCGATACCCGCCTCACAACTCCACTCTCTCAGAAGAAACTGGAACCCCCAGGAAAATTTGCGCCAGGTGATCGAAGCTCTCATTTCTGTCGGTGGTCAGGAAATGAGCTGTACGGTTGCGGCTCAGCTTCTCTTCTATCTCGGGGTGGCGGCGCAGGTAATCTTTACAACTGGGTGCGACAAAGTGGCCCTGTACCAAAATCTTGACCTGCTGCGGCAGCACCGCCCGGATCAAGGGCAAAAGCAGCGGGTAATGGGTACAGGCAAGCAGCAACGTATCAATATTTGAAGCTCGCTGCTCTGTCTCGCGCCAGTATTTTCGCACGAAATATTCAACACCGGGGCCGTCCAATTCGCCTGCCTCCACTAGAGGTACCAGCAGGGGACACGCGTGTTGAACCAAGTGGAGTTCCGGAGCCAACTTCTTCATCTCAATCTCAAAGCTGAGCGAGCGCACTGTGCCTTCGGTTGCCCAAAGGGCAACGGTATTTGTTTTGGTACGACGGCCCAACTCTTCCACGGAAGGGCGGAGAACACCGAGAACGCGCCTTGCCGGAAAAGTCGCGGGCAAAACCCTCTGTTGGATCGTTCTCAGGGCCTTCGCCGAAGCAGTATTGCAGGCAATGATGATCAGACAACAATCCCTGCCGAAAAGATACTGAACGGCTTCGGTTGTGAACTTGAGGATGGCCTCAAACGAGCGGCTTCCGTAAGGAGCCCGGGCGTTATCTCCAAGGTAGACGTAATCGTAGCAGGGAAGATGCTGGTGAATACTTTTGAAAATGGTCAGCCCACCCAAACCCGAATCGAAGATACCAATCTTCATGAAACATCCAACACGATCTTTCCAAAATTTGCGTTGGACTCCATATAGCGATGGGCCTCTTGAATATCCGAAAGAGGGAAGACGCGATCGACGATGGGCTGAATGCGGCCGTGAACAATAAGAGGAACGACTGACTTTTCAAAGGCGCGGGTCGCCGCGATTTTTTCCTCCAGTGGGCGGGAGCGAAGAGAAGTACCTCGAATGGTAAGGCGCTTTGATAAAAGCATTGCCAGATTGACTTGCGCGAGTGCGCCTCCCAGTAAGCCGACAAGAACCATGCGGCCTTTCAATCGAAGGGAATTAATATTTTTTTCCAAGTACTTAGCGCCAACAACGTCAAGAATTACGTCAACGCCTTCCGGCCCGCAGACTCGGGCGACAATCTGGGAAAAATCGTCTGTGTTGTAGTTGATTCCGAAATCAAGCCCGAGTTCGCAAGCGCGGGCCAGCTTAGAGGCCGAGCCGGCCGTGCCAAGAATAAAACTCGTGCCTAGAGTTCTAGCAATCTGAATGGCGGCAATTCCGACGCCGCTGCCGGCGGCATGAATCAAGACAGTCTCGCCACTGGTAAGGCCGCATTGTGTGACGAGGGCATCATGCGCGGTGATGAAGACCTCAGGCAGAGACGCAGCCTGGTGCCAATCCAGTTCGTTCGGAACCTCCACCGCCATACGGGACGGGACGACCAGTTTCTGGGCGTGCCCGCCGGCGGCAGTGAGTCCCATCACTCGGTCTCCCACTTGGAAATCTGTGACGCGGCTTCCGGCCGCTTCCACTTCACCTGCAAATTCTAAGCCCGGAATTTCGAATTCTGCTGAAGGTCGGGGAGGAGGATAGTGGCCCTTTCGCTGCAGAATATCGGCGCGATTCAGAGCTGTGGCGCGAACGCGGACCAGAAGGTCATCCGGCCCGCAGTCGAGTTCTGGAACCTCGCGATACGCGAGCCCGTCAACATCACCGTGTTGTGTGATGACGACAGCCTTCATGAATTGCGGATTGCGGATTGCGGATTGCGGATGTTTCCGATTTCGGATTTCGGATTGCGGATTGCGGATTTAGACAAGGTGTGTAGCCGATGCTCGTAAAAAGAGTTCAGAGATAAAATGATGGACTTGGACCGCCGAACCCCAAACTGCGAAATCCGAAATCCGCAATCCGCAATCCAAAATCCGCAATCTATCGGATCCGGTCTATCTTTGCCGCCAGGATGAAGTCGTTTTCGGTCAGGCCTTTAGCCTTGTGGGTCCAAGTAGTGACTTCGACTTTTCCCCATGCAAAACAAATATCTGGGTGATGATCTTCTTCCTCGGCAATTTCACCAACTTTATTAACAAAATCCAGGGCTGTTTTGAAGTCGGGGAACTTGAACTGCTTCTTGATGTGGTGGTTGTCTACAACCTCCCATCCTCTTATCTGTTGCAGCAGCGGTTTGATGGCGTCTGCCGTGATGGGTGGCGTGCCCCCCGAACAGGCGACACATTTTTTCTCGGCCAGTTTTGCCATGCTACTGTGACCTCCACTCCGATTGCGGATTTCGGATTACGGATTTAGACAAGGTGTGCAGCCTTTGCTCGTAAAAGAGGTCAGAGAAAAAATGATCGACTCGGACTACCAAACCCCAAACTACGAAATCCGAAATCCGCAATCCGAAATCCGCTCAGAATCTATACCAATTTGCTGCTGCAGCGTACTAATTCGGCTTCTCGCCGGTTACCACCGGGTTGTCTTTTGCCCAGGCGCTGTAGCCTCCCAACAGGCAGCTTACATCTTTGAGGCCCAACCTTTTTAGAATCAGCACCGCACCGGCGCTGGAATGTTCCGACCCTCAACTGCAGTAAGTAACTATCGTCTTATCCTGCGGCAGTTCCTTCCAGCGTTGCTGTAAATCGCTCGAGGGGATACAAATAGCCCCAGGGATATGGCCATTTTTGTAAGAATCAAGGCTTCGGACATCCACAATCGCGACATTTCCGGCTTTCTTCAATTCTTTAAAGTCGTGCATCGAGATGCGCGGCGCTGTCGCCAGATCATCCTGCTGGGCAAAAGCAGGGATCACCCCGATCACGCCAAACAACGCCATAAGAATACTCATGGAAAACCTCATTTCTTCTCCAGTCCGCTTAATGCAATCGCTTTAGTCTCTATTTTAGTGAGGAAACGTTCATTTTGCCAAGCAACTGTTCTAACTCGGCGCGATCCAGATCACGTTTCCAGAACCGCCCTTGCATAAGAAACCTCTCTGCCTGCGCCAGCACGTCGGCAAAGAAGGCGTCCATGCGTTCCTGCGGAATGATCTCCATGACGGGCGAATCGACTAGTCCTTCAGGGTTAATGCTAAAAAAGTGAACATCCAGTCTTCCAAAGACTCGAATGATCGATTTCCTGCGTGAAGCAAGCTCCTTCAAGCCGGCAATAGTGATTTCCATAGTCTTCGCTGTCACAATAAGAATACCAGAGGCAGGCGTCTTTATCGCAAGGCGCGCCGCAGAGCCCGCTTCAGCGGGCTCTGTCCGCGAAGCGGACCGATAGCAGTACCCGGGGGTGGCGCGCGCAGCGCGCGCCACCCCCGGTCAGCGACGCCCCACACCAATTGGACCGCGCAAGCGGTCCCATTTCCCTTTCATTTTCGCTGCGCAAATTCCTCGGCAGCCCCTGCATTGAAGTCCATGGGACTGAACACTACCTGCATTGCCTTGCTCAGAAGACAAAAACATCACCTGGAATTGAGGCATCGACGTCTGCCGAACCTCATGGGACCGCTTGCGCGGTCCGCGCGATATTGGGATCGC
>DASYPF010000276.1:0-4121 GCA_036006905.1 Acidobacteriota bacterium | reverse complement strand
GATTGCGGATTGCGGATTTCGGATTGCGGATTGAATTGGAATTGGTTCGTCCTCCGTTGTCCCTTGTCGGTGGTCCTATCGTCGGTTGTCCGTGGTTTCTATTGTAGCGGAGTCGAGTTTTTAGTCTTGGGATCGCGCTCTAAACATTTTTCCTAGTCCCCTCTTCATTTGTATTCGCAGGCAACGGACCGCGGACTACGAGCAATCCGCAATCCGAAATCTGCAATCCGCAATCAAAAATTCGCGTGCATCCGCGTTAATCTGCGGCCAATTGCCTTACTTCTTCTCGATCACGCCACATGCCAGCCGCGCTCCGGCATTTCCCGTCGGCTGCGTCGTCAGGTCATCGGGTGCAGCGTGGACGATCACACTTCGCCCCACAACGGATTTCGGACCATCGCTTACGGTAATAAAGTTGACCGTCGTCTCCAGATGAGCATTCCCGCTGGCATTGGCCTCGATGTTGCCGAAATCACCGGCGTGATGCGCCGCGGCGGTTGGAGCCCCGTGGGGTTGGCTATCGGGATTGAAATGCGCTCCGGCGCTGGTGGCATCGGGCGCGCTGCAATCGCCTTTCTCATGAATATGAAAGCCGTGCTTTCCGGGCTTGAGCCCACTGATATCGGCGACCACATGAACCTGGTCTCCCATCTCATGGAAGGTTACGGTCCCGGTGACGTTGTTCCCTCGCGTCGGTTTCAGCTCAGCGCCGGCGCTGGGGCCCGCCTGGGATGCAGTCTTGGCTGTTGTTGTGCTCGACTTTCGCATGGAAGCGCAGGCAACAGAGAAAGCGGCTATCAGTGACAGAGATACAATCAGTACTTGCTTGCTCATTACTCCTCCTTTATAGGTTCCCGCAGATGTCGCATTCATTATAGGTGGATTTTTGCAACCGCCAAATATTTGCAAAACTCTATCGCCAGAATACCCCGGCGTCACCCCCCGGATTATTCACGAATTTTTTGTAGCGAGAACAAAAGCCGCGCAGGGGCGCAGAGAATTGTAGCCGAGGCCGTGAGGCCTCGGTCAGGCGTCCCCAGACAAGTGAAGCCGCGTAGCGGCGACAGAATTCGATGTGCCAGATGCATGCCTGCGATTGATTGTGTAGTTGCACATCAAAAACACTCTGTCGCCGCTACGCAGCTCGCCATATTCGGGGATACCTGACCGAGGCCTCACGGCCTCGGCTACAATTCTCTGCGCCGCTGCGCGGCTCACTTTGTCCCTACAAGAGATTTATGAATAATCCAGGTTTACGGCTGGGCTTTTGCATCTTGCGGTGAATTCTGATTGGCAAATAGAAACTTCCTGCCGCTTTCTGCTATGAGGTGAAGGGCAGGGCGGCCCACCAGTTGTTCCAACCGGGGGATCGCCGCACCACTCGATACCACCACGTAGCGGCGTTCCGGGCTGGTCCATATCCGCCGAAATTCGGCGTCTCCGATGAATACTGAGGGAGCGCCGGGCGAGTAAGATCCATATTCGAGGTCATTGACGCGAGCGTTTAAAAGCAACGCCCGGCGGTTGGTATAAAAGAATATCGAGGAAAACGCATAGTACTCGTCATCAACAATGAGCTGGCCTTGTGGCGCTCGCAGCAATGCTTCCGCAAGCGGCCTCGAAGACATATAAGGATCAAATACCACCAAGGCCAGTCGGGCGGCGTGAGCAAGTATCACCATCATCAGACCCAGAGCCAAAAAGGTCCATCGGTCGGAGAACCGCCACGTAAAGAGCGCTCCCGCCAAGAACGCAAATCCCGCCAGTGCCAACGGCACCCGCAAGTAGGCAAAGGAACGCAGCGTCAAGTCGCTCAAGTGTCCCAAAGATAGTTTGTAGGCCTCCGGATTCTGTGTTAGCGCGAAGGAGATATCGCCCGGGGTGGGCACTGTCCTCACGTAGAACAAGACAGCAACAATCAGAATTGCCGCTGCGGCAGCGACAACAAATAAAATCCTCGTTCCTGCACGAATCCAGGCGCCGCTACCGCCCATCGCAGATGCCAGCAACAGAGCCAGGGCGGGATAACAAGGCATCGAGTAGTACTCCTGTGTGGTGGAGAACGAAAAGAACAGGAGAACGAAGCCAGTCCAGCAGAGAGCCAGCAGCCGAGTCCGGCTCGCGCGTTCGACAGGCTTATAGTCGAGCTGAATCGCCGCGGGAAAAAACACGCTCCAAGGGAAAAGCCACAGCAGATGCAACAGCCAGAAGTAAAGTCGCGGGACCGTGTCGTAGTCGCGCGGATATCGCAGGTTCAGGAATCGAAGCACATGTTCGTTGATGAAATAAAACCAGAAGAACCCATGGTACTGGCCGGGCTGGCTGCGCAAAGTGAAATCGAAGTAAGGCGGGTTACGCAGAGTCGCCAGCACGTGCCACGGAGCGGCTATGACGATTAAGATTAGCAGCCCGCTAAGCGGATGCAGCCGCCGCCAGGTGGCTGCTGAGAACAACTGCCGTGTGAAAAGCAAATATAACAGGCCTGCGCCCCCGGGTAGGACGACTGCAATCAAACCCTTGGCCAAAATCCCCGCGCCCAGGCTGGCCGCCAGCAGCCATGCCCATCGACGAGGGTGAGGTTCGCCTTCGTCGAGGGCGCGCAGAAAAGACCACATGGCAAGAGTTACAGCCAGAGTCAAAATTGCGTCAGCGATCAGAATACGTGTGAATAAGAATAAGCCGACGCAGGTAGCAAGGCACAGGCCCACGTAAGAACCAATCAGCTCTTCGAATGCCCAGGCGCCGAAGCGAGCCGTCAACCAGCAAAGCGCGATCGCGGACAAAGCCAGGGGAATTCGGGCAGCCCAATCATGTATCCCGAAGATTCGATAAGAGAGCGTCATCAACCAGTAGTGGAGCGGAGCCTTCTCGATGAAAGGGATGCCGTCGAGGTGAGCTATAACCCAATCGCCCGAATCCAGCATGTTGCGAGCGACCGTCGCGTTGGCGGCATCCACATCATCCATCAGCCATGGAGGACTGAAGATGGATCCAAGGAAGATCAATGTGGCAAAGAGCAAATACTCACCGCGAAGGCGCGAAGAACGCGAAGACGTTTTATATTCTTTCCGGAGTTTGGACATTTTTCAGGATTAAACCACGGGAACACTGGGGACACGGGGACCAGAAGCGACCTCAACTGCCCCATGATGTTGCTGATAGAAGAACCTTATCTCCCCGTGTCCCCAGTGTTCCCCGTGGTTCAGTCTTTCTCTACGGAACAAGCCGAGCGGGGTACAACTCCAATCTAATTATTGAAAAACCATCAAGGCCGCCTGAACGAATCAATATGTGCTTTTCATCGCGTCGCGACGATTTAGCTTTTCGGTCAGTTGGTTGTGAGAACGCTGTCCCAAATCTCCGGGCGCTCCTCGACAGGCGGCATGCTTTGAATCTTCCATCTCTTCATCCACAGGAACAGCGTCAGCAACCCCCACAGGTGCCAGCCAAGATTAGCACGTCTTTCCATGTGGTCGCGAATCAATAACTGAATCCTGTCCCATCGGAACAACCTCGTCGCTTCCACAGCATCGACCGTCAGCGTATCGAGCAGCAGCGGTCGCAGTGCGCCACGAAGCCAGTCGTGCGCGGGGATGTCAAAACCAATTTTCTTTCGTTGCAGGATGGAAGGCGGAACCTTATTTTTCATCAGTTCCTTAAGCACATGTGCGAATGGAAGCGATGGCCAAGGCTCTGGAGTTCCCTTCGAAGCTCGGCATGGTTGAAGATTTCCCCGTTGAAACCGATGACAGTGTCGCCATTGTCGCTGATGATTGGCTGGTCGCCGAGCTCCAGGTCGATTATTTTCAGTCGGACAACACCGAGGGAAAAAACCTCTGACTGGTAGATGCCTTGTTGATCAGGTCCACGATGACGCAGCGCGAGCGTCGCCCTGCGGATCTGGCTGGTTTTAAACACACGATTCCTGTGCGTAAAACCGGTGATGCCGCACAATGCTGTGCCCTCCTAGGTCCTCCCGGTCGGGAGGCCGTGCCGCGATTAATTTAACTGCGAAGGCACCAAGGGGCAAGGCGAAAAGTGGGAGAGCGGAGTGGGTGAGCGGGAGAGCGGGAAGGGAGAAGGGGGAAGGGAGAAGGGAGAAGGGAGAAGGGGGGAAGAAA
>DASYPF010000275.1:0-7623 GCA_036006905.1 Acidobacteriota bacterium | reverse complement strand
CAACGGACAACGGACAACTGACAACGGACCCGAGAAATTTGAAACTAATCTCCTTTAGAGGAGGGCATTTTGAAAGCATTCAAAGATCAAGTGGACAAAGGTAATTTGATCCGGGATTTTGAAAGTATCCGCATCGGGCTGGCGTCTCCCGAGAAGATTCGAAGCTGGTCCAGTGGTGAAGTCACCAAACCGGAAACCATTAATTACCGGACCTTCAAGCCGGAGAGGGATGGTTTGTTTTGCGCGCGCATTTTCGGGCCGGTAACAGACTGGGAGTGTCTGTGCGGCAAATACAAGCGAATGAAACATCGCGGTGTCATCTGCGACAAGTGCGGCGTGGAAGTGACGCTCTCAAAAGTTCGGCGCGAACGTCTGGGGCACATTGAATTGGCCAGCCCCTGTTCCCATGTTTGGTTCTTCAAAGGGCTTCCCAGCCGCATCGGACACCTGCTCGACATGAGTCTCAAGGACCTGGAGCGTGTGCTGTACTTTGAAGCTTACGTGGTGCTGGACCCCGGTGACGCGCCGCTGAAAGAGAAGGAACTGCTGACCGAAGAGCGGTATCGCGCCCTGCAGGCTGAGTACGCCGGCCGTTTTGAGGCAATGATGGGCGCCGAGGCGATAAAAGATTTGCTCAAGATGTTGGACGTCGACGCCATGGCCATCGACCTGCGCTTCCGGATGAAGAATGAGACATCGCAGTTAAAGCGGCTGAAATACTCCAAGCGGCTCAAGGTGGTGGATGCTTTCCGAAAGTCCGGGAACAAGCCGGAGTGGATGATTCTGGATGTAATTCCGGTCATTCCGCCGGAGCTGCGTCCGCTGGTGCCTCTGGACGGAGGACGTTTTGCGACTTCCGACTTGAACGATCTGTACCGCCGCGTAATCAACCGCAACAACCGGCTGAAGAAGCTGATGGAGTTACGGGCGCCCGAGGTCATTATCCGTAACGAGAAACGCATGCTGCAGGAAGCAGTCGATGCGCTTTTTGATAACGGCCGTCGCGGACGCGTGCTGCGCGGCGTGAAAAATCGTCCGCTCAAATCGCTCAGCGATACGCTCAAGGGAAAGCAAGGACGATTCCGCCAAAACCTCCTCGGCAAGCGCGTGGATTATTCCGGACGCTCTGTGATCGTCGTCGGCCCTGAGCTGAAGTTGCATCAGTGCGGGCTTCCCAAGAAGATGGCGCTGGAGCTCTTCAAACCATTCATTTACAACCGGCTGGAGAAGGAAGGCCATGCCACTACCATCAAAGGGGCCAAGGAGATGGTGGAAAACCAGGAATCGATCGTTTGGGACATCCTGGAGGAAGTGATTAAGGAGCATCCTGTGCTGTTGAATCGCGCTCCGACGCTGCACCGTCTTGGAATTCAAGCTTTCGAGCCCGTTTTGGTGGAGGGGAAAGCGATCAAGATCCATCCGCTGGTTTGTACCGCGTTTAACGCCGACTTTGACGGAGATCAGATGGCGGTACATATCCCGCTGTCTCCGGAATCGCAAATCGAGGCGGCAGTATTGATGCTGGCAACGCAGAACCTGCTGTCGCCGGCCAATGGTACGCCCATTGCGGTTCCCTCTCAGGACATCGTTCTAGGCTGCTACTATCTGACAATCGCAAAGCCGGGAAGCAAGGGTGAAGGCCGCGCTTTCGCTAACATCGAAGATGTCCTTCATGCCTTGGAAGGCGGCCATGTTCAGTTGCTGACGCCCATCACGCTGCGTTACACCGGAAAACTGATGGATTTGACAACGCAGTACGACGATCAGGCCGTGATGCGGGCGGATGTGCAGGAAGTGCAGAACAAGATGATCAACACCACGGTGGGTCGCGTCATCTTCAACGATCATCTTCCCGAGGAAATGCCTTTCGTTAATGGAGTGCAGAAGAAGAAAGGTTTGGGTCAGTTGGTCAATTACTGCTATTTGCGTTATGGACTGGACACGACCGTCATGATGCTGGATGAGCTGAAGGAACTCGGATTCCTATACGCCACCAAGGCAGGAATCAGCATCGGGATCGATGACCTGATCGTTCCTGCGAATAAAGGGGAGCTGGTATCGCGAGCCAACGAGGAAACACGCGAGGTCGAGCAGCAGTATCAGGATGGGGCCATTACCAAGGGTGAGAGGTATAACAAAGTCATCTCAATTTGGTCAGACGTTACAGAGAAAGTCGCCGATGAGATGTTCGAGGCGATGGCCAAGCATGTCTCTGCCGAGGACGAATTCAATCCCATCTACATGATGGCCGATTCGGGGGCTCGCGGCAGCAAACAGCAGATTCGTCAGTTGGCGGGTATGCGCGGACTGATGGCTAAGCCTTCTGGGGAAATCATCGAGACGCCAATCACGGCGAACTTCCGTGAAGGGTTGACCGTATTGCAGTATTTCATTTCCACGCACGGCGCGCGCAAGGGTCTGGCGGATACAGCGCTGAAGACCGCCGACTCGGGCTACCTGACGCGGCGCCTGGTCGATGTAGCACAGGACGTGATTATTTCCGAGGACGACTGCAAGACGCTTGACGGTATCACCGTTACGTCGATTGTCGAAGGTGGTGAGATTATCGAATCGCTGCGCGACCGCATCATCGGCCGAGTTTCGCTGGAAGAAGTGAAAGATCCGTTCACCGGCGAAGTTCTGGTACGGATGAACCAGGAGATCACCGAAGACATCGCGGCCGATATTCAGGCAGCCGGTATCGAGAAGATCAAGATTCGCTCTGTCCTTACCTGCAAATCCAAACGCGGACTCTGCATCAGGTGTTACGGGCGTAATCTGGCCTCCGGCAAGATGGTGGAACTGGGCGAAGCCGTCGGGGTGATCGCAGCTCAGTCGATTGGTGAGCCGGGAACTCAGCTCACCATGCGCACTTTCCATATCGGTGGAACGGCCAGCCGAATTGACGAACAATCGACAGTTGAGTCCAAGAATGCCGGCATCGTGAAGTTACTGAATGTACAGCACGTCACCAACAAAGAAGGGTTCCTGGTGGTGATGAATCGCAATGGGGCGCTGGTGATTCAGGATGAAAAAGGGCGTGAGCGTGAGCGGTATTCTCTGGTGTACGGAGCGGCCTTAAGGGTTCACGAAGGCCAGTATATTGAGCCGGGTACGCAACTGGTCGAATGGGATCCTTTTACCTTCGCTATCCTGACCGAATTCGGCGGCTCTGTGATCTTCAAGGACATTCTCGAAGGCGTTACCATGAAGGAGGAGGTAGATGAGGTTACCGGCTTGTCGCGGCAGGTCATTACCGAGTCTCCGGATGAAAAGCGGCAGCCCCAGATCCAGATCAAAGATTCCCGAGGGAAGATCGTTAAGACTTACTTGATGCCTTCCAAGGCACACTTGATGGTGAACAATGGGGATGAAGTGCACCCGGGCGACACGCTGGCCAAGATTCCCCGCGAAACGACCAAAACCAAAGATATTACCGGTGGTCTGCCGCGAATCGTTGAGCTGTTTGAGGCGCGCAAGCCGAAGGAAACGGCGGTCATCACTGAAATTGACGGTATGGTCCACTATGGCGGTTTGGTGCGTGGACAGCGCAAGATCGTCGTAGAGAACGAAAATCGAGCTACTGCTGAATACTTGCTCCCGCGCGGCGTCCACGTTAACGTCCAGGAAGGCGAGTATGTAAAAGCCGGCGAAGCGTTGATGGACGGACCGCGTAACCCGCACGACATCTTGCGCGTGCTAGGCGAGAAGGAGTTGCAGGCGTACCTGGTCAACGAAATTCAAGAGGTGTATCGCCTGCAGGGTGTCAACATCAACGACAAACACATCGAGGTGATCGTCCGGCAGATGATGCGTTGGATTAAGGTTGAGGAAGTGGGCGACACGGAATTCCTGCTGGAAGAACAAGTCGATAAGTTCAAATTTCTGGAAGAAAATGAGCGTGTCGAATCGGATGGCGGAAAGCCGGCAGTCGGCCGCCCGTTGCTGCTCGGCATTACTAAGGCTTCGTTGAGCACGGATTCCTTCATTTCGGCAGCGTCCTTCCAGGAGACTACGCGAGTCCTGACGGAGGCGGCGATCAGCGGGAAGATCGACTATCTGCGTGGTTTGAAGGAAAACGTAATCATGGGTCGGCTGATACCGGCCGGTACCGGGCTGGAGCATTATCGCAACATCAAGCTGGAGGAAGAAATCTATCCGGAGGTGGAAAAGCCGGAGCCGGTTCCCGAGCTGGAGTTGGGTCCGCTGGGATAACCCAATTGCAGATTGCAGATTTCGGATTGCGGATTGTGTCCATCTGAGTCAGTCGAATGCGGAATTCCGAATGCGGAATGCGGAATGAAGGAATCTGCGCCAAAATTTGGACAGTGAAACTTCCGCATTCGAGACATTCCGCATTCGGTTTAATCCGCAATCCGCAATCCGCAATCTAAATCTGTTCCCGCAGCTTGAAGCGCTGCACTTTGCCGGTAAACGTTCGGGGCAATTCTCCCACGAAGTGAAAAGCGCGCGGAATCATGTATCCCTGCAGTTGACTGCTTTTCAGATGCTGGCTTAGCCGGAGATCCATTCCTTCTGAGCTGTGACCGTCCTTTAGCACGACATAGGCGTGGGCTTTCACTAGACCGTTCTCACCCCTGATACCGACCACGGCGGCCTCCCTGACCGCTTTATGGGTCAGTAGCGCGTTCTCGACATCGCGCGGAACTACCCAGGCCCCCCCCACCTTGAACAAGTCGTCCGCCCTGCCCGAGAAGTAGTAATAGCCTTCATCATCCACATAATACTTGTCGCCTGTAAGCACCCATCTACCTTGGAAGATCTCACGGGTTTTCTCGCGATTGTGCCAGTAATAGAGTGCTGCGCTATCGCCGCTCACCATCAAGTTGCCGATTTCGTAAGGAGGAAGGCGACTGCCCAGGTCGTTGGTGATGCGAGTGTCGTAACCTGGGACCTTTCGGCCGCTGCTTCCCGCCTTACAAGCTCCCTGGCGATTTGAGATAAAGATGTGCGTCATTTCCGTCGTGCCCAGTCCGTCGATGATTTCCAGGCCAGTAGTTTCCTTCCACCGCTGAAACACTTCAACGGGGAGATGCTCGCCGGCGGAAATGCAAAGGCGCAATGATTTCAATTCCAAGTCCGTTGGAGCAGTCAGCAGCCGTGAGTAGAACGAAGGGACGCTGAAGAAAATCGTAGGTCGATACCTGCGAAATATTTCTGTGATCCTTTCCGGAGTGGTCCGCTGCGGATCAAGAACGACACTGGCGCCAAAGTAAATAGGGAAGGCCAGTGAATTTCCCAGGCCGTATGCAAAAAATATCTTGGCCGTTGAAAATAGAACATCGTGAGGCAGGATTCCCAATATCTCGTGCCCGTAACTGTCACAGCTCGCGATGAGATCAGTTTGAGCATGCACCACCGCCTTGGGCCTTCCCGTGCTACCTGAGCTGTAGAGCCAGAATGCGGCATCATCGGCCAGAGTCAGGATTTCCCGAAAGAAATCATCTTCCGGCGAAAGATCCCAGATCGAACTGCTTTTGAGGATCTGAATCTCTGTGAGTGCCGGGAGCTGTTCGGATTCCCTGTCGGTGATCAAGAGACGGGCGCGACTGTCCTGAAAATAAAAATGGTAGTCATCAACCGGCAACCACGGATTGAGAGGAACAGCAACTCCTCCGGCTTGGACCACGGCGAGAAAGGAGGCCACCAGTTCCGGCGAGTCTTCCATTATCAGCAGGACGCGCTCCTCGGGCTTCAGGTCATGACGCAGCAGCCAATGGGTGGCGCGATTCACATAAGCTCTTAATTCCCGAAACGTGAGGTGGCGTGAAGGTGCCAGGATAGCCGTACGCTGCTCGCGCGTATAGTTATTTCGAAATAGAGCATCGGTGAGATTGAACGTCATTTGGCGCGTAACTTTGACCAGTGCATTACTTCTGCTGGGCCTTTTTGGGAAGAGCAAGAATACCAGTTGCGCATCATGCGTGTGAAGAGTTTACTGGAAATCGGTTCGCAATTTGTTGGTGGCTTATTGCTGGTCCATTGTCTGTGACCCGTCGTCAGTCGTCCATTGTCCCTGTGGTTGAAGAGTGGGTCGCACTCTATTCCTTAGTGTCCCTTGTGGCCAAAGTTTTTTCACCACAAAGGACACCGAGGACACAAAGGAGGGGATAGCCCTTTAGTCCTTAGTGCCCTTTGTGTCCTTTGTGGTTGAAACTCATCGTCCATGGTCTAATCTTTATCCCTGCCTCCTGCCTACTGATCCTTGTAGGTCAGCTTGTAGAGCGCATGCCCGTAAACGTCACGCGCCAGTAAGGAAGCATGATCATGCATGAAGCTTTTCAGCAGCGTTAGTGGTCGCGGTTTCAGTCCAAAGGTGGGATCGGTGACCAAACCCTCATTGATGAGCAGGTGCGTGATTTCGAGTGAACGAAAGAAATCGAGGATATCTCCCGAGCCTGCGGCCTTGTCCAGACAACCACTGAGACTGTAGTCTTCGAAAATAAAATCCGCTCGCCAGCGGCAGTTCAGATAATAACCGTAATTCTTCATGTCCACGAGATAGACCTGGTCACCAGGCCCGAGTGCATGATTGGCTTCTTCATATATGGCATAAACATCCAACCGTCTGCCGAGATACTGATCGCGTGTCTCACGTCCTAACCAGAACCGCAACGGCGACGGATCGCTCATGCTTTTTATTCCCTGTTCTATTCCGACGACGAGGCCAAGCACCACCAGGATTATCGTCAGCACTTGAATTGCGCGGTTTCGCCACTCGGTGAGACCAGACACGACGAGGAAACTAAGTACTGGCAAGACAGGGAGCAAAAATCTAACCTGCTTTGTCGTGAACGCCCAGTAGAGTAGAAAGAGGCTTGAAAATAGATACAGCAGCTTGACTTCCCGATTCTTGATGCCGCGCGCCAGTGAAATCGGAGCCAATAAAAACACCGGTCCGATCACTCCGTCATAAAATCTGGCTTCACCGAACCTGCCCCGGACGAAAACCAGCACCGGAGCTGCCAGAGAGTCCCAGACTGATCCTTTCTCTGAAAAAGTCCCGAACGAGGAAAGCCACCGGAGATACAGTTGCGTGCGATCCAGATCCCAATTGACTCCCGGATGCAACGAGAGGCTCCCCAACTGGAAAGGAAAGAGAGGCCACCCTGTGAAGTAAAAGTTTCGCAATGGATAGAGCAGCGCGATGGGAACGGCGCCGATGATCAAACCGGTGACTCCTGCGGGCCATCCTTTGCGTTTTGCGGTCAAATGCTCCACCAGAGTGAACAAGACCAGCAAGAGCAGCAGCTGCAAGCCCGTGTACTTAGTCGCGCAGGCCGCCCCTGCCATAACTCCGGCGAGCCAAGTCCATTGCCGGCTGCCTGTTTTGAAAAACTCAAGCAACGCCAGTAACGCTAAAAAACTATAAAGACAAAAGATCAGATCGACGTAAGCCCAAGGCAAAATGACGACTACTGTGGGGACAGTGAGAAACAAAGCGACAGCCAGCAGTGAGAGCTTCTTGGAAAAATAGCTTCTGCAGAACCCATAAAGCGCAAGGCCAACCAACAGACCGCAAAGAATATGGTAGAACTTTGCAGCCAGTTCGCCGGATTCGCCCAATCCAAACAAATATACAGTCTCGCCCAGTTGCGGAAA
>DASYPF010000274.1:0-8595 GCA_036006905.1 Acidobacteriota bacterium | reverse complement strand
CGGCGCATTCGATATGTTAACGAGCGCTTTGACAATGAGGGAAAGCCGGGATGGAAAACCCTGCGGGGGCAGATTTACATCGTCAATGGACCTCCCGACGACGTTCACTATTCCTATGGCGGCCAGCAGAAAGTCAGCGTCCCCAATCCCACTGATGTTCTAAACAAAACCGGGCTGGGACTTCCCTTTATTGATATTCAGTTCCCAACGCCGGAGAGCGAGATGTGGATCTACCGTCGCATCGCGGGGTCCCATTACTTCACCTCCTACTTTTGTGTTCTATTTTCGAAGATCGATTCCAACGAAATTTATGTCTTCCAGAAGAACATCAGCCGCATACCGCCGGACGCTCCCAGAGATCTCAGAGCGAGGCGCGATCTGATGATCCTGGAATTCATTACCAAGCAGAGCTACTTTCGCAATGACTACCAGATTCTGTACGCAGGCGAACCGCGCTTTAGGGATCTGGAGGACTTGCTAGACAGCATTTTCCATTCCTCGCATGGAAATGAAATCGATCCCTTCTCGGTAAATGAGGCTGTGGCGGATCTTCTCCGCTCCACGGGCGATCGCATCGAAGAACAACTGGCGCGGCGCACCCGCATGGAAGAATTGGTGCGCGGCCGCGTCTACTACCGAACTTTGGCGGTGGAAATAGGGTTCGGCTTTCTCCGGGATCTCAGCGGGCAGGTCACTCTTCCGATTCATGCGGAAATATCCGGTTCCACTGATGTGCCCGCTCCGCGGGTAATGGAGACTCTAGTCGAGCTGGTCAGCGCCGAGTCGGGCCGCATCGTCGCGGAGACCCAGGATCAAATCCGTCCCAAGTTGTGGAGCAAGACTTCAGCAGGCGGCAAAACTTCGTATCAATGCAAACTCTCAGCCCCCCCCGGCGCCTATCGGTTGCGGGTCATCGTGGCAGAGGGCGACAACAAACGGATTGGGTTATGGGAAAAGGATATCGCGGTGCCGAATTTAAGTACCCACGATTTTGGAGTTGGGGAAATAATAATTTGCCAGCAGGTCCTGTCAAGGAATGAAGCAAACAAGCTGTCTCTATCGAGGTCGCGACCTGACTGGACGCCTGCAGGCGAAGAGTATGCCCTGGCGCTGGATGATTTCGTTTTTATCCCAAGCGCCAGCAGGAAGTTTCGCCGGGGACAAAACCTGACCGCACTGATTGAAGTTTACAACCCAACCTTGCGATCGAAATCGCCGTCCGTTCAGCTTCAGGCGGTCTGCACTGGAAGGGGCGGTAGAGCACTGTCGACAGCGGCACGCGAGTTGAATTACCTGACTGGAAAGACCGGGGACATGATCGTTTATGGCTTCACCGTTCCGTTGCGGGATCTGGATCCGGGACCCTACGACTTCCTGGTTCGCGTCACGGACACCCCGACTGGCCGAGTGGTGGAAAAAAAAGCGGAGTTTGAAGTCTGGTAAACAGGGCGGCCAATTTCAGCAATTATTAAGCAACATTCACCAAAAAGACCTGGCGCGGTAGAGCCGCAATCAAATGAAAGACGGTCACGGCCACGATTCTACAGTGGCAAGACCACAACCAAAGCAAAAGCCGACCACGATCACGTCCACGCGCACGTCAACGACCACGGCTGCGTCCACGGCGATGATCATCGGGATCATAAAAAATTCCGAAAGAGCACTGATTTGTGGAACGTGGTCGTGGACGTTGACGTGGTCGTGAACGTGATCGTCGTCGGTTTTGATGTTCCTGTCAGCGGGCGAATCTTGACATGATAGAATCTCCTGCATCCTTGAAATGAAGCATTTCACTTCCATCCTCGTAATTATTTTGAGTTGTGTCCCGCTCTTTTCCCAGACCCGCTACCAGCGCTGGATTGACCAGGAAGTAAGGTGGATTGCGTCGCGCGCAGAGACTCGAATCTTCAAGCAGCTTAAGTCCGTAGAAGAGAAAGAAGCGTTTATCGCGAATTTTTGGAAGCGCCGCGATCCCACTCCAGGCACCGAGCGTAATGAATACAAGGAGGAGTTCTACCGGCGGTGGCAATACGTCAATGCCAACTTCCGTGAAGGAATTCCCGGCTGGCGCACGGACCGCGGTCGCATTTACCTCATTCATGGAAAACCCGGTCAAGAAGAGACTGTTACTGCCGACGTAGGGCGGATTAGCGGCAACAGCACGATGCGGGGGAGCCGCGCGACCAGTATCCTCTGGACTTACTACGAGATTCCAACCGCTCGCTACTACAAGGGACGCATGGTCCTGGTATTCCAGCCGAATATCGGGATGACGGAACAGGATGTCACTTTGGGCGAATCGCGGCTCGCCCAACAGAAGGCCGCGGAACTGTCGCAGCGAGCCGGCGAGCGCATCAGTGAACTGGTAGATACGGCGGTTCGCTATCGTCTCGTTTCTGCGGGCCCTCCGGCCGCCGTCAACAGCCGCGGCACCGACGCTCCTGCCTCAGGAGTTGGAGAGTACGCCCGTTACGTGGAGGACCTGTTGCGGAGCCCGGGCGACATCCTTGAGGAGCTTGATGGCGAGCAGACGCGCCAGACGGCCAGCCGGTCCGAACTGCGCGAGCAGATAAGAACCACGGTATCGTTTCATGAGTTACCTTTGTACTTTACCTGCATTGATTTTTACGAGGCCAGTACTTCCACGGTGACTGTTGCGTGGCAATTCCCCATTTCCAGCATCCAATTGGAGCATGAGCATGGCACGCATCGGGGAAGGGTTGATCTTGTGGCCCAGGTGCGGAATGAGTTGCGCGAGACAGTGGACGAGTGGTTCAAGACTATCGAACTTAAATACACGGATGCAGAATTGGCGCAGCTTGGAGGCCAGGATTTCCGATACCTTAACGAATTCCATCTGCCCTATGGAAAGTACGAAATAGTTTCCATCGCCAGGGATGTCAAATCGGGAAGGGCGGGAATCGCATCGCAGAGCGTGGTGTGCAGCCCGATGGCTGAAGGAAAGATCGCGCTGAGCGGGCTGGTGCTGTCACGCGGCGTCGTTAATGCTCCTGCCAGTGATGTTGGGAAACAGCTGGTTTTAAAAGGGCTGGAAGTCGTGCCGGAGGCGTCACTGAAGTTCTCGCGAAACGACAGGCTGGTACTGCTTTTCAAAATTTACAACGCGCAGCCATCGGGCGATGCGCCGTTGGTGGTGATCAATTACGATTTCCACAGCGGCGACAAACTGGTTAAGTCAAGCGGTCCGCGAAGACTTGACCAATATACGGATGCAGGCAAGAAAGTCATTACTTACAGTGCAACGGTGGATCTGTCGGTTTTTCCTGCGGGGACGTATAGCCTGCAGGTCAACGCCATTGACTTCAATACCAGGCATTACGCTATCGAACGTGCGCAGTTTGAGATAAGGTGAGTTATCATATTGCGGATTGCGGATTGCGGATTGCGGATTGCGGAATGCGGATTGCGGATTGCGGAATGCGGAATGAAAAACTTATTTCATTGAGAACCCCTACAACCTTGAAGCGTAATTGCGCGCGGTAATCTGATCCGAAATCTGCTAACGCAATTGTTGCAATTTGGAGTAAAGCAACGTCAATCCGCAATCCGCATTCCGCAATCCAAGGGAGATTATGTGTTCTCACCTCTGATACTGCTTTTGGTCCTGAATTTCTCACCGTTCATCTCGGCGCAGAATCGCCAGGAGAAAAAGGAATCCAAGGACTACTTCAAGAAGTGGCTCGAGGAAGATGTCAAGTACATCATTTCCGACCCAGAGAAAGAGGTCTTCAACAAGCTTACCACCGCGGAAGAGAAGGAAAATTTTATCGAGCAGTTTTGGCTGCGCCGTGATCCCGATCCCCGGACCAAGATTAACGAGTTCAAAGAGGAACACTACCGGCGTATGGCCTATGCCAACGAGCGTTTTCGCAGCGGCAAACCTGGATGGATGACCGACCGCGGCCGCGTCTATATCATTCATGGAGAACCCGCCAGCATCGAAAGCTATCCTTCGGGAGGCAATTACACGCGCAAGCCCTGGGAAGGGGGCGGCCAGACCTTCGCTTATCCGTTTGAAATCTGGAAGTATCGTGAGATGGAAGGAATCGGCCAGGACGTGGAGCTGGAATTCGTCGATCCGTCCTTTAGCGGCGAATACCGGTTGGCTCTGCGCCCGGAAGAGAAAGACATGTTGTTGATGGTTCCGGGAACTGCACCCACCATTTATGAGGCGATGGGGCGCGACCCCACAATTTCAATTAATCTTCGCCGCGACCAGTCCCTTGGCCGCGTCATGCGTCCCTATTTCTCGCCTGGTCTGGAAAACGAATCTTCCTGGCAGGCCGCCCATGGCTACCGGTCCCAGGACGCTCCCTTTGCGCGTTATGCCAGGTTTGTGAATGCTCAAAAACCGCCCGAGCCGCGATTCCCCGACTTGCGGCAGAACATCACCGCCAACATCACCTATCACAACCTCCCGTTTTATTTGCGCACTGACTTTATTCGAGTAAGCGAAGATCAGATTCTCGTTCCCGTCACCGTCGAGGTCGAAAACAAAAACCTCACCTTTGAGTCGAGAAATGGAGTTTACACCGCACATGCGGATATTTATGGGATGGTTCGCAGCTTGACGGGAAAAATCGAAGCCGAGTTTGAAGATGCTGTAATCGCAGAGTACAAACCGGAATTCTTCGAACAAGGTAAGAAGATTAAATCGGTCTATCAGAAAAAAGTGCTGCTGCAGGCGGGCCAAAAATACCGCCTGAATGTCGTCGTGAAGGATGACAACAGCGGCCGGACCGGCGTGACGGAAGCGGCGGTCTCCATCCCTTCGGAGAAGGCACAAAGCGGCTTGACGACTAGCTCGCTGATCCTTTCCAGATTGATGGCCTCCGTACGCCCGGATGGGCCGCCCGACGAAATGTTCGTATTAGGCGATGTAAAGATCATCCCCAATGCGACTAACGTTTTTGCTTTAGGAGAGTGGCTGGGAATTTATCTGCAGGTTTACGGAATGGGAATGGACCAGGAGAGCCTGCAGCCCAAAATCCACGTGCGTTATGTCATTCGAGACGGCGACAAAGTGGTACAGGAATTTCAGGATCTCGCCGGCAAAACCGTACGATTTGCTTCCGGTCAACGGGTGGTTCTGATCCGGCAGATTCAGCTAAAGGATCTAAAGTCGGGAGCGTATCAACTGGACGTGGAAGTTGAGGACATGATTGGCAAGAAGAGCGTCGCCGCTCACGGAAAGTTTAACGTGGCGGAGTAACCTGTTTTCAAATAGCAAGACGCGGAGAACACAGGGAGCACGGCGCGGCCAAGCGGCAACCAAAATTGTGCACGCACATTTTAACCACCAAGGACACCAAGGCCTGATTTGTCAGACACTGGAATTCTGGCTTTGTGTCCTTGGTGTCCTTGGTGGTTAAAACTTCTTGTCCAAGATGTGGCACGTTTGTGTCGCGAGGAGTGCAAGAACATCTCGAGGAAGCAATTACTCTGCTAATCCCCATGCTCCTACCATTCCACGTGGTTCCATTGGTTGGCTAAATAGTTATGATTGGCCGATTCTTGGCGGGTTTTATTTTTTTAATTTCGGCTATCTGTATTTTGCCAGCCGGTGAGCCCAGCCTAGTCGAGATACTCTCTGAATGTGGAAAACAGCTTCAGCTTTCAAGGAAAGATCTCAAGAATTATGTCTGCCGCGAAGAAATCACTTATCGCGTTAAGACAAGGCAGAATTCTAGACCGCTAATAGAGCGCGGTAAATTTGAATTTCGTGTTCTTTCAGACCAAGAAGAGCGGCTGGCATTAGATCCCGCTTCCGAGAAGATCAAGCCGCTATTTTCCACCTTTGGGGGATTTCTCTCAGCCATATACGGAATACTGGGGCCAGAGAACCAGAGAAAACATTCGTTTGTGTTGAAGTCCAAAACGACCGCGTCTCCTTCGACGGTAGTTATAGAAACCGAAGTTCCGCCCCAGCGCTCCGAAACACTTTTGCAGATCAGCAACAGTTTGACCGCCTCACTTGGATACCGGGCCGAGATCGTCCTCGAACGCGAAACACTGCGAATAATGAGAATGGAAAAGATTGCCTTGCACTCCGTCGAGAAGGTCAGTTATTTGAGACATCTGGTCGACTACGATCTGGTGCCAATTGGGGAGGCAAAATATAACCTGCCGGTAAAGCAAGAGATTGAACTCGTCAGAGATGGCGACCGCTATCTCACCACCTATCGCTACTCCGTGTTCAAGAGGTTCCAAACGGAGGCGACCGTCAAATTCAAGTAGGCAATTGGTTAGCAGGGTGCTGAAAAACTAACTGCGAAGGCGCGAAGACCTCCGTTCACGCTCACGAGCACGTGCACGTCAACGACCACGTCAACGTCAACGTGCGTCAACGTAACACGTGCGTGCAGGAGCGACCGTGTCACATTTAGAGTTTCATCATTTTGGGGCATGGATACGGCTGCCCGTTTGAGTTCATCGGCTAGAAACGAGTAGCCACGCGGTATTTTTTGCACGATTATGGCTGCAAGTGCCACGAACCGAATAGCACATTGATAAACGTCCAGCTTTTGATAACTGAGCATTTTTCGCCCCCTGGTGTACTTAACTGACCAGCAGGCAAAGTTGCGAGGTTTTCTTTTCGTGGGCGTGAACGTGGTCGTTGACGTGGTCGTGCACGTGGACGTGAACGGCTTTTAGGTTGCGGCTGAGGGCACCTCCACGGCCGTCACCGTGCTCGTGAACGTGCACGTGATCGTCCTCAGCTTTTTCTTGGTTGCAGCTCCGCCGCGCTGTGCCTTCGCGGTGAGTTCTTCAGCATCCTGCTACTCACGGCTCGCGGGCCAGGCGCGCGTGGTGGTCGGCTTTTTTCTTATTGCCGGTTTCCTCATACAACTCAGCCAGTTGCTGGTGCGCTTTGCGGTCGTTGCTGTCAAGCTGCAGCGCGCGAAGCAGATGCTTTTCGGCCGCCGCCCATTGCCCGGAGCGCATTTGCGCCAAAGCAAGGGACCGGAGCCCGGCGCCGTCTTCATGGACCGACAGGGCGCGAGTGAAGTAATCGATCGCCTCGGCAAAACGCGACCGGCGTCCGTACATCGTGCCTAGATTGGAGAGCGCCTGGAAATTTCTGGGATTCCGCGCCAGAATCACTTGATATTGTTTCTCTGCCTCCGCTTCTCTTCCCAGTAGGAGCAAATCCTGAGCGAGCTGGATTCGGGCAAAGAGATCGTCCGGCCAGCGTTGAATGACTCGGCTGAACCATTCTACTGCCTTCTCCGGCTGCCTCGTGTCCCGATATGCCAGAGCCAGGCTGGTTAGGAGCAGAGGCGATTGTGGCTCGGCCGCCGCCAGGGCCTGCAGCTCGCGTATGACGATGGATGGATTCTGTGTCCGTGTGGCCCTCACGACCCGCTCGTACGTTTCAATCTTCGACTTTGGATCGGCAAGACCTTCGCGTGATTGTGTTTTGATTCCGGAGGCCAACCCCACATATCCAAGAGAGCGCAGGCGCTGCTGCAGCTCCGGGTCGGCATCGCTGGTCTGCTGAATGTTGCGATTAAACTTCGCTTCCAGGCGTTTCAACGACTCGCGCATCTGCAAAACGACGGAGCGATTGTTGTCAAAGAGACTGACTCCTTCACTTGGATCGGCATCCAGATCGTAAAGTTCTGGGAGAGGCGCCTCGATCATTTTGAATCGTCCCTGCTGAATCGCCCTCAAATCGCTCCAGCCGAAGTCATTGCGCGGGATGACGCTTTCCATATAAAACGGCTCCGAATTTTCCGAAGCGCCGCCCGCGGCACGGATTGCTCCGTACCGGCTTCTTCCTTGAATCGACGCAGGCCACCGGCTGCGAGCCACTTGCAGGATCTGCAGCAGCGTGGGGAAAACATCCACCAGACTGGTGTTCTGCCGGATAGTTCTTCCACTCAGTTCGTTGCCTGGCAGCTTCAAAATCCACGGCACATGCATGGTGGACTGGTAAACAAAAAATCCATGCTGCGACTCTCGATGATCTCCCAGTCCTTCGCCATGATCGGACAGCAGTGTGATCAACGAAGGCTGATAGATTCCGTTTTTTTTCAGAAACTCAAAGAAGGTTTGCAGCACGCTGTCGGCGCGGGCGACTTCCCCTGAGTAGAGATCCCCGGTATAGCGGGAGCGCATCGGTTCCGGCGGAGTGTAAGGGTAGTGCGGCTCGTAAAGGTGCACCCAGAGGAAGAATGGAAAGCCCTGATTTCGCAACAACCATTCTGAGGCCAGTTGCAGCGTCTCATCGCCGGCCCTTTCCGCTATCTTTCTGTCTTTATCTCGAAATTTTTGGAATGAGCCGTCGTCGTATTCCGAGAAACCTTGTGCAATTCCGGTGCGGTGGTCCAGGACTGCGGCACTGACAAAAGCGGCGCAGCGATATCCCAACCGCGATAACGTTGCTGCAATGGTGGCCTGCTCCTCACCCAACCTGTCGCCCTTATAGTCGCGCACTCCATGCCCCATGGGCCACATTCCGGTCATCAACGACGCGTGTGCCGGAAGAGTGAGGGGATTGGTGGTAAAGGTCCTTTCGAAAATTAGGCCATCTCGTGCCAGCGCGTCGATGGCCGGCGTAGGCACCGGGCT
>DASYPF010000273.1:0-5921 GCA_036006905.1 Acidobacteriota bacterium | reverse complement strand
GATTGCGTATTTTCGCTTACAAGACTTAATCGCCTGAGAATATGCCCGGCCGACTAACTACGCACGTTTTGGACACGGCCAAAGGAAGACCCGCTGGGGGAGTGAAGGTTGAGCTATGGTTGATAAACCCCTCGGGATCGGAGAGGACCCTATTGAAGACCCTGACCACCAATGATGATGGAAGAACCGATGAACCGCTGCTGACCGAACAAGAAATGAGGAGTGGAACTTACGAGCTGGTTTTTCACGTAGGGAATTATTTTTCTCCAACAGTTCCTGCTTCCGATCGGGCCCGCTTCCTCGATCGCGTGCCGATACGCTTCGGCATTGCCGACGCACAGGCGCAATATCACGTGCCTCTGCTTGTCTCACCTTGGGCGTACAGCACCTATCGGGGCAGTTAGGCGTGGCCAGTGTCCTTAGTGTCCTCTGTGCCCTTTGTGTTAGAAAAAGCCTTCACCACAAAGGACACAAAGGACACCAAGGTCAGCCGCGACGGCGCGAGAGAGTCTCACGATATGCCGCAATCGAATGCGCTCGCTCTGGCCCAAAAAGTAATGCATCGAATTGGACGTCTGGGCCAAATCACCGAGGAGCCCGGCCGCCTGACCCGCACTTTTCTGTCTTCTGCCATGCGACAGGCCAACCGTCAGGTTGACGAGTGGATGCATGGTATGAATATGCTGGTGCGCGAAGACAACATCGGCAACGTCATTGGGAGATATCCTGCAAAGGACCCAAATGCACGCGTTCTTCTGCTCGGATCGCACTTGGATACGGTGAGAAACGCCGGCAAGTTTGACGGAGCCCTTGGAGTTGTCGTTGCCCTGGCATGCGTAGAGAAGCTGGCTGAATCGAGAAAGCGTCTTCCATTTCATATTGATGTGGTCGGATTCTCTGACGAGGAGGGCGTCCGATACAACGTCCCTTACCTTGGCAGCCGAGTCCTCGCCGGCATATTCCATAACGATCAACTCTCGCTGCAGGATGGGGAAGGCGTTACGCTCGCAGATGCGATCATGAAATTTGGAGGGGACCCGCGCGCGTTCAGTGCGGATCGCTACTCGCGTGATTCCCTGATCGGCTACTGCGAGGCGCATATCGAACAGGGTCCCGTGCTGGAAGCGCAAAACCTCTCGGTGGGTGTCGTGAGCGCTATCGCGGGGCAGAGCCGGGCGCTGGTGGATTTTGTAGGCCGCGCCGGGCACGCGGGAAGCTTGCCCATGAATCTGCGCCGCGATGCTCTCTGCGGCGCGGCTGAATTCATACTCAAGGTGGAAAGCTACGCTCGCGATCACGAAGGCCTGGTGGCAACAGTAGGTACGGCGAAGATCCTGCCGGGAGCAAGTAATGTAATCCCAAGTCAGGCCACCGCCAGCCTGGACATCCGGCATGCAAAAGATCAAGCGCGGCGGAAGGCTTGCCATGAGTTGCGCCGGCAAGCCGCCGCTATTGCGCGGAAAAGAGATTTGGAATTTGGTTGGAAGATAATAAATGAGAACGATGCAGTGCAATGCTCCAAGTCGTTGACCCAACTCCTGATTCAGGCCTGTAACAATCTATCCATCCCGAATGCGCGGCTGCACAGCGGCGCCGGCCATGACGCCGCCGTGATGGCGACAATAACCGACGTGGCCATGTTGTTCGTTCGAAACAGGGAAGGGATCAGCCACCATCCGGACGAATCGGTAAAGGTCGAAGACATCGCTGTGGCCATCTCGGTGATGGAGGAATTTATCGGCCTGGTGGCAAAAAGAGAAAACCGATCACGGCCACGCGCACGTGCACGTCAACGACCACGGCCACGTCGACGCTGACGCCTACGATTACCTGGCTCAGGATTGTTCCGTAGAGAAAGACTGAACCACGGGAACACTGGGGACACGGGGAGCAGAAGGGACCGCTCAATTACCCCTATGATGTTGCTGATAGCAGAACCTAATCTCCCCGTGTCCCCAGTGTTCCCCGTGGTACCTGTGACTCTGCCAAAATGTCTCGGCTTCGACTTTTATGCCTGACTACGATTTGCTGATTCGCAACGCAACCATCGTATCGCCTTCGGGCGCAGAGCGGGGCGACCTGGCTGTAGCCGACGAGAAGATCGCAGCGCGCGGGCCGAATTTAACCGGAAGCGCCGCGGATATCATCGATGGCGCCGGCCTTCACCTGTTTCCCGGTGTGATCGACCCTCATGTGCACTTCAACGAGCCGGGGAGAACCGACTGGGAGGGCTTTTCCACGGGCAGCCAAGCCCTGGTGGCTGGCGGAGGCACCCTGTTCTTGGACATGCCGTTGAACTCCAGCCCGCCCACGATTGACGCTGCCGGCTTTCACTTGAAGGCTCGGCTCGGACAGCGCAACTCCGTGGCTGACTTCGCCCTTTGGGGTGGGCTCGTCCCTTCCAATCTCGATCGATTAGAGGAGTTGCACGTTTGCGGTGTTGTGGGTTTCAAAGCTTTTATGTCGGAAACCGGAATTGACGATTTCCCATGCGTCGATGACGCAACTCTGTATGAAGGAATGAAACGTGCGGCGTTATTTCCGTCGCTGGTGGCCGTTCACGCAGAGAACAACAGCATCACCAAGACGCGCGCTCTTCAGGCTATCGCTGGGGGAGATCTTTCCATTCGGGATTACCTTGATTCTCGGCCGGTGGTGGCCGAACTGGAAGCAATCCGTCGGGCGATTCTGTTTGCAGCCGATACCGGCTGCCCCCTTCACATTGTCCATGTCAGTACGGGCCGAGGAATCCAAGCGGTTGTCGAGGCCCGCGGAAAAGGGATTGATGTCTCCTGCGAAACTTGCCCGCATTACCTCCTTTTTACCGAAGAAGATCTGGAACGACTGGGGGCAGTCGCAAAATGCGCGCCTCCACTTCGTTCACCGGAGCACCGCGATGACCTGTGGAGGTGTCTTCAAGACGGGCTCATTGACATGGTGGCCTCCGACCATTCTCCCGGCCTACCCGCAATGAAAACGGGGAATAATTTTTTCTCAATCTGGGGCGGGGTCTCGGGATGCCAGAGTCTGCTTTCAGCGCTGATCTCAGAGGGCGCACAAAAAAGAAAGATTCCCCTGTCACTGTTGAGCGCTCTTACTTCACAAAACCCGGCTCGACGATTTCGCCTCACCCCAGCCAAAGGCTCTTTGGACCCGGGAGCCGATGCGGATTTGACTCTGATAAGTCTAAACTCTGCTCATATACTGTCGCCTGAGGATCTGTTCTACCGGCATCGGCGTAGTCCTTACACTGGTTGTAAATTCGGTTGTCGCATTCTGAGGACAATAATTCGGGGAAATACTGTGTACTTGGACCGAAAAATAACTTCGGCGCCAAAGGGGAGATTGATTCGACCTGGAGTGAATTGATGGGAGAACTCTTTGGACACACGCGAAACGTAGTGAGCAGCCGGTACGCTTTGTTGACGCCGTCCGGATTTGTCTTGAGCACCCTGCCCGGCTGGCAGAATACGGAATGCGTTGTCCTCATCTCGCCCGGGCTGGGAGCGGGATTTACTCAATTCCTGATTACGTTAAACGGCAATGGCCGGGGGAACGGAGAAACGGGGGAGGATGAGATATTTGCTTTTGTGCTGGCGGGTGAGATCACAGCCGCAGTCGGGGAAACTAATAAGGCTCCGAGCACTGTTGAAACTGGGGCTCTTGCGTCGCTGCAAGCCGGGGCTTACCTTTACATCCCCCCGCGCCATTCTTATTCGCTGACCTGCTCCAGCGAGAATTCGCGGCTGCTCATTTTCCAAAAGACCTATCGGCCCCTGCCGGGCACGACGGCGCCCCATCTGGTCATTGGAAGTGAAAGAGAGGTTGCAGGCCAACCGTTCATGGGAAACCCAGATGCCCTTCTGCAGGTGCTTTTGCCCGACAGCATCCCCTTTGACATGGCGGTCAATATTTTTACCTACCAGCCCGGCGCGACGCTGCCGATTGTGGAAACCCATGTGATGGAGCACGGCCTTTTGATGTTGAAGGGCCAGGGAGTCTATCGCCTCGACAAAGACTGGCACCTCGTGCGGGAGGGAGACGTGATCTGGATGGCCCCATATTGTCCCCAGTGGTTTGTGGCCATAGGACCCACGCCGGCCAGTTACATCTATTATAAGGATGTGAATCGCGAGAGGGTGGGGCGGTGAGTGGAGTGAAAGAGGGGGAGAGTGGGGGAGTGGGGAGAGGGGAGTGGGAGAGTGGACCGCAAAAGATTTGGTTTGGACGCCGAAGGCGTCAAAGCCCGTCGTAGGTGGGCTTAACGTGCTGGGCCCTGCCTTGGGTAGCTCACCGATATGGCAGAGCCCGGAGCGTAAGCGACGGGTCCCGCCCACGTGACAATCTGCGGGACCCGTCGCTTACGCTCCGGGCTCTGACGTGGGTGGCGCCTCTGGCCCCGGGCAATGTCCAAACTCGAGAGCCCGCCGTAGACGGGCTACCAATGCTGAACGTCTCTTTACACGTCGACCAGCCAACACTGCAGCGTCAAATCGATGAACTGGCAACTTACTCTGAAAGCTCCCCGCCAGGCGTGACGCGAGTGCTCTTTTCTGAGGCGGATGTAAACGCTAGACAATACCTGAAAGACTTGTGCCGGGACGCGGCCCTTTCCATCCGAGAAGACGGAGCGGGAAATCTATTCGCGCGCTGGAGTGGCACGGATGCGGTTCTGGCGCCGGTAGCGACCGGTTCGCACATCGATGCTATTCCAAATGCCGGCCGCTATGACGGCACGGTCGGCGCGCTGGGTGGGTTGGAAGCAATTCGCGCCCTGCGCCGCGCTGGTTTCCAGCCGGTTCGGGCAATCGAGCTGATCATTTTTACGTCAGAGGAACCGACCCGCTTTGGTATCGGGTGTCTGGGAAGCCGGATGTTGGCCGGAACAATCTCGGCCGAAGCGGTTGAAAGACTGCGCGATCGTGAAGGCCGATCATTCGACCAGTTGCGAGCTCTCGCCGGCTGTGACGAACAATCCTTGCAGAACGTCAAGCTGTCTCACGGCGCTTATGACGCTTTCCTGGAGCTTCACATCGAACAGGGTGCAGTGCTCGAACGGGAGAATATTCCCATCGGAGTCGTGACCGCCATTGCTGCTCCCAGTACTTTGCGGATGGAATTGACAGGAGTTGGTGGGCACGCAGGCGCAGTCCTGATGCCCCACCGCCATGATGCCTTGCTCGCCGGAGCTGAAATTGCGCTGCGCGTGGAACAATCGGCTCTTAAAGATGGCGGACCGGACACGGTCGCTACAACCGGTATCTTTCGAATCGAACCGGATGCCGTCAACAGCATCCCCAGCAAAGCACGGCTGGAAATAGACCTCCGGGACACGGACGTTGCTCGGCGCGATCATGTACTGAAAACCATTGAGGCATCAGCTCTCGAAATCTGCCGCCGCCGAGGGATCGATCTCTCGCTTGAAGTTCTCAATGCGGATCCACCAGCCACCTGCGATTCTGGATTGGTGGGCACAGTGGCCGAAGTTTGCGAAGCTCTAGGATTTCGCCATCGAAAGATGATCAGCCGAGCGTATCATGATTCACTCTTCATGGCTCAGATTTGCCCGGCAAGCATGATCTTCATTCCCTGCCGCAACGGCGTCAGCCACCGTCCGGATGAATACGCATCACCCGAACATATCGCCCAGGGCGTGGAAGTCCTGGCGCACAGTCTAGCCCGCCTGAGCGCGACACCGGAAGAATTCTAGTGCCCTTGGTGCCCCTTGTGCATAGTCATGACGAAAGGCCGATTACGCTCACGTCCACGCCCACGTTAATGTCACTGCTGTCCAAATTAACTGACGTTTTAGATCGGACCTATCATTTTTGCTCGCTATTGGACGGGTTTTTTTCCGCCGTCGTGTCCAGGTCTCCTTGGTTACAATCATTATGCCGTCCAGATTAGCGGAAGTTTAGTTG
>DASYPF010000272.1:0-4669 GCA_036006905.1 Acidobacteriota bacterium | reverse complement strand
CGGGAGAGGGGGAGAGCGGGAGAGGGGGAGCGAAGCGAAATCCGGAATGGAAAATTCGAAACTCGAAACTCGAAATTCGAAATTCGAAATTCGAAATTCTCCCGCTTCCCCACTCCCCCGCTCTACCGCTCGCAATGGGATGCTAACTAACAATCAAATGATCCTCGAGGGTGTTGTCGCCGGCATCGCCGGCTATGGAAACTGCATCGGCATCCCCACCGTGGGCGGCGAAGTCTTCTTCCATTCCTGCTATGACTTGAATCCTATCATTAACGTCTTTTGTCTCGGCACCGCCAGAAAAGACCAGATCTTTTACGGACGCGCCACCGGTCCTGGAAACCCAGTCATTTACGTGGGAGCCAAAACGGGACGCGACGGGATTCACGGCGCGACCATGGCATCGGCCGAATTTGATGAAGATTCGAAGCAAAAACGGCCGACGGTTCAGGTAGGGGATCCTTTCCTGGAAAAGCTGCTGCTGGAAGCGTGCTTGGAAGCGATGCACAGCGGCGCAGTGCTTGGGATTCAAGACATGGGCGCCGCCGGCCTGACGTGTTCCACCTGTGAAATGGGGAGCCGCGCCGGTACCGGCATCGAGATCGATCTGGCGGCAGTGCCGCAGCGGGAAGCGGGAATGACGCCTTACGAAATCATGCTGTCCGAATCGCAAGAGCGCATGTTGCTGGTCGCTCAAAGCGGCCGAGAACAACAAGTGCTCGACATTTTCCAGAAATGGGATCTCGACGCGATGGTCATCGGCCGCGTCACCAGTGATGGCATGCTTACGGTCAAAGATCATGGCCAAATCGCGGCGCATATACCCAATCATCCGCTCACCGAGGAAGCACCCACTTATGATCGGCCTATTCGCGAACCCGAATACATTAAGAATCTGATACCGCTTGACATCAGCCGGATCCCAGAACCACGGGACTACAACGCTCTGGTGCTCGATTTTGCCTCCAGTCCGAATGCCTGCAGCCGCCGGTGGATTTTCCGCCAGTATGATCACATGGTGCGAACCAACACTTGCGTACTGCCGGGCCACGATGCAGCCATTATTCGCATCAAGGAGTCTGAAAAACTCGCGCTGGCGATGTCGCTCGACGGCAATCCCCGATATTGCTACTTCAATCCGCGACGAGGCGCGCTGCTGGCCGTGGCTGAGAGTTGTCGCAACCTGGCCTGTTCGGGCGCCATTCCTCTGGCGGCCACCAACTGTTTAAACTTTGCCAGTCCGGAGAACCCGGAAGTGATGTGGCAATTTGTCGAGACGATCGAGGGAATCAAAGAGGGCTGCGAATTCTTCGGAACTGCGATCACGGGCGGCAACGTCAGCTTCTATAACGAAACCAGCGGCCGGCCCATTTACCCCACGCCGGTACTGGGAATGGTGGGTACCCTGGATCGCTCGCAGATCTCCACCATCGCCTTAAAGCATCAAGGCGATGTTCTGTTTCTGCTCGGCAGCACTCATCCGGAACTGGGCGCCGGCGAATATGCTTGCTACATGCTGCAGTGGGATTTCGGTCCGACGCCGCGCATTGATCTGGCGGCCGAAAAGAAGCTGCACGATCTATTACGCGCCCTGGGCCGGGAGAAACTTCTGCACAGCGCTCACGATTGTTCCGACGGCGGCATGATCATGACACTGTTGGAAAAATCATTTTGGTCGGAAGGGCTGGGTTGGAATGTCGCTATCGAGACCGATCTGCGACCGGATGTTTTCCTGTTCAGTGAGTCTCAGTCCCGAGCGGTGATTTCCTGCAGCAGAGAATCAGCCGATCGCGTGCAGGCTAAGGCCAAGGAGGACGGCGTTCCCTGTCACAAGCTGGGAAAAGTAGTTTCAGATAAGCTACAACTTTCGGTGCGAGGAAAAGATCTTATAAATATGGATGCCGCCCCTGTGCGGTCAGCCTGGACGAGTGCTCTGGAAAATGTATTCAAAGCCTGAAATCATCATCGCGCCGGATAAGTTCCACGATCATTGCGGCATTTTCGGAATTACCAATCATCCCGAGGCCGCGCGCAACGTCTATTTGGGACTCTACGCGCTGCAGCATCGCGGCCAGGAGTCCGCTGGAATCGTATCGTCCGACGGCAAGCGTCTCCACGTGGAAAAAGGGATGGGCTATGTGGCCGACGTGTTCGATGAGCGGAAACTTTCACGCCTGACCGGTCATCACGCCACCGGCCACGTCCGTTACTCCACTGCGGGAGCCAGCTTTCTGCTCAACGCACAGCCGATTCTCACCGACGGCTGGCGCGGCCCCATCGCCATTTCACACAACGGAAACCTGCTCAACGCCGCCGAATTGCGATTTCAATTGGAAAAAGAGGGCGCGGTTTTTCAGACCACCAGCGACACGGAAGTCATCCTCCATTTGATCGCACGCTCGCGAAAAGAGACTTTTGAAGAAGCGCTGATGGAAGCGCTGCTTACCGTGCGTGGAGCTTATTCGCTGCTGGTGCAGACGCCCACAAAGATCTTCGCCATCCGCGATCCCCAGGGATTTCGCCCGCTCACCATCGGCAAGCTCGAAGACAGTTGGGTTTTTTCTTCCGAGACTTGCGCGCTGGATCTGATCGGCGCCGAGCTGGTGCGGGATGTGGAATGTGGCGAGGTGGTGAAATGGGAGGCCAATCGCAAGGAATTAGAATCCAGCCGGGTACCGCAGCCTGCCAAGCCGGCACAGTGCATTTTCGAGCACGTCTATTTTTCACGGCCCGACAGTGTAGTGTTTGGTAAAGGCGTCAACAGTACTCGCTACCAGATGGGCCGCATTCTCGCGCAAGAAGCTCCCGTGGAAGCAGACATCGTTGTTCCGGTACCGGATTCCGGAGTGACGGCCGCCATCGGATTTGCCGACCAGTCCAGCGTTCCTTTCAAGTTCGGCCTGATTCGAAATCACTATGTCGGCCGCACCTTCATTGAGCCGAAACAGGCGATCCGGCATTTTGGAGTAAAAATCAAACTGAATACCGTCGCAGAGATTCTCCGCAACAGGCGCGTGGTGCTGATTGACGATTCCATCGTCCGCGGAACCACCAGCCAAAAGATCGTCGAGATGGTGCGCAAAGCCGGAGCCCGCGAAGTGCACGTGCGCATCAGCTCGCCGCCCACCGTGTCGCCGTGTTACTTCGGCATCGATACTCCCACAAAGAAGGAACTGATCGCCTCGACACACAGTGTCGAGGAGATTCGACGATTCCTGCATGCCGATTCGCTGTACTTCTTGAGCTTGGAAGGCTTGAAGCGCGCTGTCGGCGATGGACACAATTTTTGCACCGCCTGTTTTTCTGAAGAGTATCCTCTGCCCGTGGGCGCAGAACGCAGCCAGTTGGATCTGTTCCGCAAAGAAACCTGATCGATGCCGCCGGCCATCACTTACGCATCCTCGGGCGTAGACATTGCTCGCGCCGGCCGCGTCAAAGAACGGATCAAACGTCTGGCGCGAGCCACGTTTACTCCAGCGGTCCTGTCCGATATCGGCTCCTTCGGCGGCCTGTTCCAGCTTGCTGAAATCAAGAATCCGGTTCTGGTTTCAAGCATTGACGGCGTTGGAACGAAAATCAAAGTGGCCATCGCCGCCAATGTTCACGGCACAATCGGATACGACCTGGTTTCGCACTGCGTCAACGACATCCTCGTGCAGGGTGCTCGTCCTCTGTTCTTTCTTGATTACCTGGCTGCTGGAAAGATTGACACGCGCGTGGTGACCGATGTCATTGCCGGGGTGGCAAGAGCCTGCCGTGAAAACCAGTGCGCGCTGATCGGAGGCGAGACCGCTGAAATGCCCGGTGTCTACCACGGCGCCGATTACGATTTGGCAGGTTGCATCGTCGGCGTAGTGGAAAAGGAGAAGATCATCGATGGCTCGCGCATCCGCCGCGGCGACCGGGTGTATGGACTCCCTTCCTGGGGGCTGCACACTAACGGCTACTCGCTGGCCCGTAAGGTCTTCTTCGAGCGCTTAAGATTGAAGCCCCATTCCGTCGTACCGGCGTTAGGAATGACCGTGTCCCAGGCGCTCCTCAAGCGACACCGCTGTTACTTCAAGGATCTGTTTCCTCTCATTGCTCAGGACTCGATACGAGGGATGGCCCACATCACCGGCGGGGGAATCACTGAAAACGTGCCGCGCACATTGCCTCAGGGCGTGGCCGCACGAATCTCAAAAGGTTCCTGGACTTCACAGCCGATATTCTCTTTTATTCAGAAACACGCCCATCTCTCTTGGCAAGAAATGTTTCGCACTTTCAACATGGGCATTGGAATGGTGGTAATTGTTCCGCCAGATCACGCTGGCGCTGTAGAGAAGTTCTGGCAAAACCGTAAGACCAAGTTCTACCGGCTGGGGGAAATAGTTAGATCCCGTCGTGGTGGGGTTGAGTATGTGGCAGATCGGTCAGAGCCCGGAGTGTGAGAAGCTGAGAAAAAATTAACCACCAAGGCACCAAGGCACAAATTAGCCTGTAGTTTCCAGTGGTCAGCTTCGGCTAGAACGTAAGTTAAAGGTGATGGCTTCAACGAAGCTGACCACTGAAAGCTACAGGCTGCTTGGTGTCCTTGGTGTAACAAGTTGGGAGAAGCTTGTTTTTTGAGCAAAGGTTTTGCGTGCTGCGCAGGCTCGAAGAGCCGTCAGTGAGTAGCCCCGTCCGTAAGGGC